>NZ_JAUQOO010000015.1:0-174501 GCF_030580745.1 Pseudomonas serbiensis | reverse complement strand
GCCCTACTAATGCTCAGGTCCTGGATTTGCCCTTGCGAGAGGACTTGCCGGGTCGCTTTTTTACGACAGAAACACCGTAGTCATTTTTCAAAACGTTAACGACGGCTTCAAAGAACTGAGCCTTCTGATTGCTCAGCGCTAGCTGTTCTTCAAGCTCTTTGATTCGCTGCTCGGGTGTCAGCGGGAGGGGTGGCTCGGTCATGGACCTGCTCCTCGGCTCTCGAATTGATGCGCCTTGGCTCCAATCCTGCCGACCATGCTTGCGTAACCAGACCAGCACTGTCGACCGGCCCTGGATGCCATAGCGCCGTTGGGCTTCTTTATAACTCAACTCGCCTTTTTCAATCTGGTCTACGACCGATAATTTAAAGGCTAGCGTGTAGTCGCGCTGGCTGCGCCTTTTGCCCGAATCCATTGAATCCTCCTGAGGAAAGGTCAGAAGGTGTAAACCTTATTCAGGACGGGACAGAAGCGATAAAAAAAGCCTCCGTAAACGGAGGCTTTTTTGTCTGTCTGCAATCAGGCAGTAGTGTTGACGCCACCGCTGGTTGTCAGTTGCAGCAATGTGCCTTGCAGAGTCTGTATGGTTGAGGAGGTCTGAGCGATCTGCCCTTGAATGGCCAGAATACGCGCAGCCTTTTCCTCTTCCGAGCCTTTGCTGTTCTGAGCGGCAGCCAACTGAGCCTGCTGCTGAACCAGTTGTTTTTGAGCCTGCTTGATCTGCTCTTTGATCTTTTCGATGGTTTCTTCGACACCCGCACTAGCGGAAGCACCGCCTGCACCACCAGCCGCAGCACTACCACCAGCCTTGGCACCGTCAAGCGAAACACTTACACCGCTTTTTTCCGTGCTATCGGTTGCGGTCGAGGTCGCCGTGTCTGCGTCCTTGTTCTTGACGGTAAGCGTCAGTGCGCTCGAATAGGCACTCAGCGATGAGGTATTGATGGTAGTCATGACGAACTCCTGGTTGTATGCGAAGGCTATCGACACATTTACACACAACTTGAATAAATCATTGTATCTCGAATGTATCGGCGTCCAGATTGGCCGGGAAGCGCGTGCGGTAGTCCCGCAGAGCCGCAGCGCTCAGGGTTGCCAGAAAGACGCCATCTCCATCCCCGATATCGACCAGGCTGTCGCCCTGAAAATCCAGCACCTGGCTATCACCGGTATACGCAAAGCCCTTGCCATCGCTGCCAATCCGGTTGACGGCAGCAACGTAACACAGGTTTTCGATGGCCCTGGCCGGTAGCAGACGATTCCAGTGCAGACGGCGTGCGCCGGGCCAGTTCGCGGTATAGAGCAACAGGTCGGTGTCCCGTGCATCACGACTCCAGACCGGGAAGCGCAGGTCATAGCAAATCAGCGGACGAATGCGCCAGCCGTTCAACTCGAACATCACCTGACGCTCGCCCGGGCTGTAGTGCTCATGCTCACCCGCCATACGGAACAGGTGACGCTTGTCGTAATACAGCAACTCGCCATCGGGGCGTGCCCACAGCAGCCGGTTGCGATGATTACCCTCGGCATCACGAATGATCACGCTGCCGGTAATGACAGCCTGAACCTGCCTGGCCTGCTCCAGCATCCATACAGATGTCGGACCGCCTTCGGGTTCCGCCAGAGCTTCAGAGTCCATGGAAAACCCGGTGGTGAACATCTCCGGCAGAATCACCAGATCAACGTTTCTCACCTGCCCCAGCAGAGCGCTGAAGTGATCGAGATTGGCCTGCCGGTCATGCCAGACCAGACTGGTCTGGATCAATGCCAGATTCAGATCCTCTAACTGGCTCAAATCGCGCATAGTTTTTCCGCTGCATGACGCAGCGTCTCCTCTTGCTTGGCAAAGCACAGGCGTATCAGACGCTGGCCTTCAGGCGGCTTCTGGTAGAAGACCGAGACAGGAATGCTGGCAACGCCATGCTCGCGGGTCATCCACAACGACATGTCGACATCGTTGAGGTCCGGGCGGATCTGCGAGTAATCCACCAACTGGAAATACGTGCCGCCCACCCGCTCGAAGCTGAAGCGCGAAGACGCCAGTTGATCGCAGAAAAAATCACGCTTGGCCTGATAGAAAGCCGGCAGCTCCTCGACATGCTCGGGATGCGCGGCCATGAAATCAGCCAGTGCCCACTGCAACGGCGTAACGCCGCAGAAGCTCACGTATTGGTGAACCTTGCGCAGTTCGGCGGTCAATGCAGCAGGAGCGACCACATAGCCGGTCTTCCAGCCGGTCACGTGATAGGTCTTGCCGAACGAACTGACCACAAAGGCGCGCTGATAAAGCTCTTCATGGGCCAGTACGCTGACATGCTGAACGCCGTCGAAGACCAGATGCTCGTACACCTCATCGCTGACCAGATAAATGTCGCGATTGGCAATAAGAGCAGCCAACTGGTCCAGTTCGGCACGGCTGATCAAGGCGCCGCTGGGGTTGTGCGGGCTGTTGAGGATGATCATGCGCGTGCGCGGGCTCAAGGCCTCGCCCAGCTTCTGCCAGTCGATGGAGAAGTCACCCAGGCCAAGCTGCACATGCACGCAACGGCCACCGGCCAGTTCCACGGCGGGCTCATAGCTGTCGTAGCAAGGGTCGAAGACGATCACTTCATCGCCAGGGCGAATGACCGCCTGAACGGCGCAGAAAATCGCCTGAGTCGCACCCGGCGTAATGGTGACTTCGCTGTCCGGGTTTACCTGACGCCCGTAGCTGCGGGCGATCTTGGCTGCAACCTGCTGACGCAGGGCTGGCAGACCGGTCATCGGTGAATATTGGTTATGGCCTTGAGCAACATGAAGGCTCAAGGCGTCGCGCAGTGCTTGTGGCCCATCGAAATCGGGAAAGCCCTGGGACAGATTGATCGCACCGGTTTCGGCGGCGAGCTGAGACATGACGGTGAAGATGGTGGTGCCAACATTAGGCAACTTGCTGTCGATCATTAGGGCCCTTCCCTGCAATACCCCCGGCATCACGGTGGCACGGGTCCAGCAGGATAGCCCATCGAGCGCGCATAAAAAAAGGCACCCGTGCAGACGCAGGGTGCCTTTTCAGGAGAAAGACTCAGCGCTTGTCGCGGCGCTTCTTGTCTGCCTTCTTGTGGTGCGACATCAAACGACGCTTCTTGTTGACCTGACGGTCTGTCAGCGTGTTCTTGTTACCTTCGTACGGGTTCTCACCGCCCTTGAATTCGATACGGATCGGCGTACCAACCAGTTTCAGAACACGGCGATAGGTGTTTTCCAGGTAACGGACATAGGACTTCGGTACTTTCTCGACCTGGTTACCGTGGATCACGATCAGCGGCGGGTTGGCACCACCCAAGTGCGCATAACGCAGCTTGATACGGCGGCTGCCCACCATCGGCGGCGCGTGCTCGCTGACGGCATCTTCCAGAATCTGGGTCAGGCGGCTGGTTGGCCAGCGGGTGACGGCAGACTTGAAGGAGTTCTGCACCGACTGATACAGGTTACCCACACCGGTGCCATGCAAGGCAGAGATGAAGTGGATATCGGCAAAGTCGACGAAGAACAGACGACGTTCCAGCTCGGTCTTCACGTAGTCACGTTCGCCCGGTGTCATGCCATCCCACTTGTTCAGTGCGATAACCAGAGCACGGCCAGCCTCAAGTGCGAAGCCCAGCAGGTTGAGGTCGTGATCGACCACGCCTTCGCGGGCATCCATCACGAAGATCACCACGTTGGCATCCTTGATGGCCTGCAACGTCTTGACCACGGAGAACTTCTCGACTTCCTCGTGGATCTTGCCGCGCTTGCGCACACCCGCCGTGTCGATCAGCGTGTACTTCTCGTCGTTACGCTCGAACGGGATGTAGATACTGTCGCGCGTGGTGCCCGGCTGGTCATAGACGATCACCCGGTCCTCACCCAGCATGCGGTTGACCAGTGTCGACTTGCCGACGTTAGGACGACCGATGATGGCGATCTTGATGCCGTCTTTTTCGCTCGGGCCGGGAATGCGCTTGGCTTCCTCACCTTCAGCGACGTCCTCGGCCTCGCCCTCTTCGATTTCGTCCTCATCCTTGGGGAAATCTTTCAGGGCGATTTCCAGCATCTGGGAAATGCCACGGCCATGGGCACCGGCAACCGGGATCGCATCGCCCAGGCCCATCGGGCTGAACTCGGCACGCGCCAGGTTTTCATCGATGTTGTCGATCTTGTTGGCAACCACGTAAGAACGCTTGTTGCGCTTGCGCAGGTGCTCACCGATCATCTGGTCAGCCGCGGTGTAACCCGCCTTGGCATCCACCAGGAACAACACGACATCGGCTTCTTCGATGGCCAGCAGCGACTGCTCGGCCATCTTTTCGTCCATGCCATGCTCGTCGCCGGAAATACCACCGGTGTCGATCAGGATATAAGAGCGCCCCTGCCACTTCGCCTCTCCGTATTGGCGATCACGGGTCAGACCGGACAGATCGCCGACAATGGCGTCGCGGGTCCTGGTCAGGCGGTTGAACATGGTGGATTTGCCGACGTTCGGTCGACCCACCAGGGCAATTACGGGAACCATGCGGCTCTCCACTTCGTTATTTCAGAAAATACAAAAGCCGCTGCAGGGCAGCGGCCGGAGTTCGGAGCAGCGCCCGCAGGCGCCGCAGCCTTGCCGAAGCAAGGTCGTCCGGGGCCTTGGCCCCGAACATGGACAATCATCACTTGATGGTCAGGGCTTCCAGCTTGCCGCTGTTACCAAACACATAAATCATGTCACCAACCACCAGCGGACGCGCACGCAGACCATCGCTGTCGATACGCTCACGCCCTACGAAACGGCCATCTACCTGGCTCAACAGGTGCAGATAACCTTCCAGGTCGCCAACCGCTACATAGCTGGAAAACACTTCCGGCGCGCCCAGTTGACGGCGAGCCAGCGATTCGTTGCTCCACAGTGCAGTGGAAGAACGCTCGTCGATGCCTTCGACAGTGCCGGAGGCCAGAGTCACGTATACGCTGCCGAAGCCTTGAGCGACACCCGAGTAGCTTGACGCATCACGCTGCCAAAGCACACGACCGCTTTCCAGATCCAGACCGGCAACACGGCCCTGATAGCTGGCAACGTACAAGGTACCGCCAGACAGCAGCAGGCCACCGTCGATATCGACCACACGATCCAGCTCCGAACGGCCTTGCGGGATAGCGACACGCTGCTCCCAGACCGGTACGCCGTTGCTGATATCCAGAGCCACGACCTTACCGGTCGACAGGCCTGCAACAGCCAGACGGTTGGTCACTACCGGTGCGCCAGTACCGCGCAGGGTCAGTACCGCCGGAGTGCTTTCGTAGATCCAGCGCTGGGAGCCTGTGACAGCATCCAGACCGATCACGCGGTCATCCTGGGTCTGAACCACAACGACGTCGCCGTTGTTGGCAGGTGGAGCCAGGACTTCGCTGGTCACACGGGAACGCCATTTCTCTTCACCGGAGGAAACGTCCAGAGCAACGATTTCGCCCTTCTCGGTGCCGATCATGACCAGGCCATAACCTACGCCGACAGCGCCGGAAACAGGCAGCTCAAGATCCTTCTTCCAGATCACGTCACCGGTCAGGCGATCCAGGGACATGATGACCCCGGTCACATCCGAAGCGTAGATCCGGTCACCCTCAACAGCCGGAACCAGCATGTTGTAGGTTTTACCCTGACCGTCACCGATCGAACGGCTCCATTCCTTGTGCAGAACCACTTCTTCTTTGAAGTCGGTCAGTTCGGCTGGAGGCAATTCCTTTTTACTGTTGCTGCTGCAACCCGCGGCCAGAATGGCCAGAGCCAGCAATGCTGCATGTTTCCAACGAATCACGTCACGCATCCCCTTTCGCCAGATCGTCGAGCTTCATTTGCAGGCCACCCACCGCTGCGTCTTCAGACAAAGCGGACTTGGCCTTTTGGTATGCAGCATGTGCCTCGTCGGTACGACCCAACTGCACCAGCAGGTCACCCTTGAGTTCTTCACGGCTGGCCAGGAACGCCTTTTCGGCATCGCCAGCAAGCAGCTTGAGTGCATCGTCAGCCTTGTTCTGCGCAGCCAGAACGCGAGCAAGACGCTGACGGGCGATTTCGCCCAGCGTCGCGCTGGCAGGCTTGTCGGCCACTGGCTTCAGCTCAGCCGCAGCATCGTCGAGCTTGCCGGCATCGACTGCAACCTTGGCGACGAACAGGCTACCGAACTGGGCATAGGCAGTGCCACCGAATTCGCTCTTGAGCTTGCCGGCGATTTCGGCAACGCGAGCGGTATCGGCCTGGCCGCTTGGCGTCAGCGAGGTTTCCAGCAGTTGCTGATACAGCATCGAGGCGCCTTGCGACTGCTTGCTGTTGTAGTTCTGCCATGTGTACCAGCCAAAGACCACAACCAACGCCAGCAGACCGCCAGTTACCAGGGGTTTGCCGTTGCGTTGCCACCAGTCCTTCATTACGGCCAGCTCTTCATCATCGGTACGCGACACCCCAATACTCCTATTCGCTAAATCGGCTGCTAATCAGCTTCAACCCTGCACGACGCAGGAGGCCAGGTGCTCGGACAGAGCATCCCAGGCAATATTTTGTTGTTCGCCCTGCCCACGCAAAGGCTTGACGCCTATCTCTTGCCGGGCAAGTTCTTCGTCACCGAGGATCAGCGCATACAGCGCACCGCTCTTGTCGGCCTTCTTGAACTGGCTCTTGAAGCTGCCAGCACCGGCATTGACCTGCAAGCGCAGATTCGGCAACTGGTCACGCACACGCTCGGTGAGGGCCAGTGCAGCCAGCTCGGCCGCTTCGCCGAAGGCACACAGGTAGACATCCACCTGACGCGAGATTTCTTCCGGGACCTTTTCAAGGGTTTCCAGCAGCAGCACCAGACGCTCGATACCCATGGCGAAACCGACACCCGCCGTAGGCTTGCCGCCCATCTGCTCGACCAGGCCATCGTAACGGCCACCGGCGCACACAGTTCCCTGAGCACCGAGCTGGTCGGTAACCCACTCGAAAACGGTCTTGCTGTAGTAATCCAGGCCACGTACCAGCTTGGGGTTGATGACGTAGGGAATGCCAGCAGCATCCAGACGCGCCTTGAGGCCCTCGAAGTGGATACGCGACTCGTCGTCCAGGTAATCCGCCAGCTTCGGCGCATCGACCAGCACGGCCTGGGTATCCGGATGCTTGGTGTCCAGAACCCGTAAAGGGTTGGTCTTCAGGCGACGCTGGCTGTCTTCGTCCAGTTGCTCAAGGCGCGCAGACAGGAACTCCACCAGAGCATCGCGATAACGCGCACGCGCTTCGCTGGTGCCCAGGCTGTTGAGTTCGAGCTTGACGGCATTGCGGATGCCCAACAGGCCCCACAGGCGCCAGGTCAGGACAATCAGCTCGGCGTCGATATCGGGACCGTCGAGGTTGAAGACTTCGACACCGATCTGGTGAAACTGGCGATAACGGCCTTTCTGGGGACGCTCGTGGCGGAACATCGGGCCGATGTACCACAGTTTCTGCACCTGACCGCCACCGGTAATCCCGTGTTCGAGTACCGCACGCACACAAGCGGCAGTGCCTTCCGGGCGCAGGGTCAGGGAGTCACCGTTGCGGTCGGCAAAGGTGTACATCTCTTTTTCGACGATATCGGTGACTTCGCCGATGGAACGCTTGAACAGGTCGGTGAACTCGACGATAGGCATGCGAATCTGCCGATAGCCGTAGTTATCCAGCAAACGCGCAACAGTGCCTTCGAAGTGACGCCACAGCGGGGTCTGTTCGGGCAGGATGTCGTTCATGCCACGAATGGCTTGCAGAGACTTACTCACAAAAAATCCTTAGCAATCTTGATTAGCCGCGCACGATGACAGATGCGTCAGCTTCAGCTTTTTCGGCCGCTTTCTCGCGAATCAAGCGTTCAAGCTCGTTCACAAGATTGTCGTTGGTCAGTTTCTGCGCAGGCTTGCCGTCGATGTAGATCAGGTTCGGCGTACCGCCCGTGAGGCCGATATGCGCCTCCTTGGCTTCACCAGGACCGTTGACCACACACCCGATGACCGCGACGTCCAGCGGCACCAGCAAATCTTCGAGACGCCCTTCCAGCTCGTTCATGGTCTTGACCACATCGAAGTTCTGCCGCGAGCAGCTCGGGCAGGCGATGAAGTTGATGCCACGGGAACGAAGGCGCAAGGACTTGAGAATGTCGTAGCCGACTTTCACTTCTTCAACCGGATCAGCGGCCAACGAGATGCGGATAGTATCGCCAATCCCTTCGGCAAGCAGCATACCGAGGCCGACAGCCGATTTCACCGTACCCGAACGTAATCCACCTGCTTCGGTGATCCCCAGGTGCAGCGGCTGGACAATCTGTTTCGCCAGCAGGCGATAGGCTGCGACGGCCATGAACACGTCCGAAGCCTTCACGCTGACCTTGAAGTCATGGAAATCCAGGCGATCCAGATGCTCGACATGACGCAGGGCCGACTCGACCAGCGCCTCGGGCGTTGGCTCGCCGTATTTCTTCTGCAGGTCTTTTTCCAGAGAACCGGCATTGACGCCGATGCGGATCGGGATGCCGCGATCACGGGCAGCATCGACCACGGCGCGAACACGGTCTTCGCGACCGATATTGCCCGGGTTGATACGCAGGCAGTCGACACCCAGTTCGGCGACGCGCAGCGCAATCCGGTAATCGAAGTGGATATCGGCAACCAGAGGCACCTTGACCAGTTGCTTGATCCGGCCAAACGCCTCGGCGGCATCCATGTCGGGAACAGAAACCCGCACGATATCGACGCCGGCCGCTTCAAGACGGTTGATCTGAGCCACAGTGGCAGCGACATCGTTGGTGTCACTGTTGGTCATACTCTGTACGGCAATCGGCGCATCGCCGCCGACCGGAACAGAGCCGACCCATATCTTGCGGGATTCGCGACGCTTGATGGGAGATTCGCCGTGCATGACTTATTGCCCTAGTTTCAGGCGAGCAGTCTCGCCGCTGGTAAAGGGAGCTACGTCTACAGGCTCACCGTTATAACTGACTTGCGCACCACGGGCGTAACCAAGACGCAAGGTCAATGGCGGACGGCCAGTGACGTCCAGACTATCCCCCTTGCGCTTGAGACCGCTCATCAAGACCTTGCCATTGCCATCGGTGACCTGAGTCCAGCAATCGGCAGTGAATTGCAGCTTGATCTGGCCAGAGCCAGCAGGGACAGGTGCTGATTCGACAACCTCGGCAGGGGCTGAAGGCACGGCAGGAGCAACCGGTGCGACAGACGGAGCATGAGGCGCCGCAACGGCAGGTGCCGCAGGCGCTGGCGAAGCGGGTGCAGTCGGAGCAGCCGGTGCAGTGACCACCGGTGCCGGCGCAACAGGCGCAGTGGCCGGAGTTTCAACCGGGGCGCTTGGAGTCAGAGGCAGCGGCGCTTCATTGGCAGGCTTGCTGCTTTCAGTGGCAGCCTGCTCTTGAGACTCATCCAGTTGATGAATCTGAGTGGTGCCATCGGCGCTTTCGACCTCGACGTGCTCCAGGCTCAGACCGGACTGGTCCTTGCCACGCATGGAGGTCTGATCCTGCCACCAGAAAAAGCCGCCGCCGACCAGAACCATCAGCAGCAGAAGGCTGACAATGCGCAGGATGTTGTGTGAAAGACGCACTGGCTCTTCGATACGGCCCAGCGCGTGAACGGAACTGCCCTTGCCATCGGTGCCGGTGCATTGATCGAACTGATCGACCAGCGCGGCCTGATCGAGCTCCAGCAATTTAGCGTAGGCACGCACATAACCACGGGCAAAGGTATGCCCGGGCAACTTGTCAAAATTCCCGTTTTCAAGATGAGTCAGGGAAGACACGGTGAGATTCAGCCTCAAAGCCACATCTGGCAGCGACCAGTTTTTGCTCTCACGGGCCTGACGCAAGGTCTCACCAGGGTTCGAGCGAGTGGTTGCTACAACTTCGGGATGCGCCGCTTTCATCATTGCTCCGACAGGTATTGCTGATATTCCGGCGTACCGGGATAGAGTCTTTTAAGTTGCAAACCAAAACTGGCTGCCTTGTTACGGTCGTCATAGACCTTGGCCAACCGGATACCGAGCAGCAGACTACGTGCATTCTGCTCGCTTAGCTGGCTGAAACGGTCGTAGTAGTCACGCGACGGCACATAATGCCCGTCTTCGTAAGACAACTCAGCCATTTCCAGCAAGGAACGTGGCTGTTGACGGTCAAGACGCAGTGCCTTGGTGAAGTGCTCGCGAGCTTCCTCGCGCTTGTTCAGCTTCAAGGCGGTCATGCCCAGGCTTTCGAAGACCCGGGACCGCTCAGGATACAGGTTGTCTGCTGCTGCCTGCTGGAAACGTTCGTAGGCTTCCTGATAGCGCTTCTGCTCATAAAGGAAACTGCCGTAGTTATTGACGATACGAGCATCGTTCCTGCTTGAGGCAAGCGCCTTGCGAAAGTGCTGGTCAGCCAGTTCAGGCTCCATCTCGGCCTGGAACACCAGCGCCAGTGCAGCATTGGCGTCCGGGTCGGAACTGTCGAGCTCAATTGCCTTTTTCAGCGGAACCTTGGCTCGCTCGGTCTGGCCCTGCTGGAAATAGCCCAACCCCAACTGCACGTATGCCTTGCGAGCCTCGTCACGCCCCTGCGAAGTCTTGAGCGGATCGACATGCCCTGTCGAAACGCACCCTACCAGCAAGATAACAAGGCATGACAACAGCAAGGCACGCACAGACATGGAGTCCCTCTCGGTCAGGTTCGAGCGCCAGTGCCTGGAGCCACATCGGCGTCGGCATTCAGCTCACGCACTGCAATATAGCGTTCACTACGGCGCGTGCGATCCATTACCTGCCCGACCAACTGGCCGCATGCAGCATCGATGTCCTCGCCGCGCGTGGTACGCACAGTGACGTTATAACCAGCCTGATGCAACAGATCCTGGAAACGGCGGATTGCATTGTTGCTCGGACGCTCGTAACCGGAGTGCGGGAACGGGTTGAACGGGATCAGGTTGATCTTGCAAGGTGTGTCCTTGAGCAGCTCGATCATCTCGATGGCATGCTCGACCTTGTCGTTTACATCCTTGAGCAGGGTGTACTCGACCGTCAGCACGCGCTTCTCGCCCAGGCTGGACATGTAGCGGCGGCAGGAGTCGAGCAGGACGCTCAGCGGGTATTTCTTGTTCAGCGGCACCAGCTGGTTGCGCAATGCATCGTTGGGCGCATGCAGCGACAGGGCCAGCGAGACGTCGATGTGCTTGGACAGCTCGTCGATCATCGGCACCACGCCAGACGTGGACAAGGTCACGCGGCGCTTGGAAATGCCATAGCCCAGGTCATCCATCATCAGATGCATGGCGGCAATGACATTGTCGAAGTTCAGCAGTGGCTCACCCATGCCCATCATCACCACGTTGGTGATGGCACGGTCGACGGTTGCCGGGACACTGCCAAAGGATTTGTTGGCAATCCAGACCTGGCCGATGACTTCGGCGGCGGTCAGGTTGCTATTGAAGCCTTGTTTGCCGGTGGAGCAGAAACTGCAATCCAGGGCACAGCCCGCCTGGGACGAAACACACAAAGTGCCGCGCTTGCCCTGGGGGATGAAAACGGTTTCGACGCAGCTGCCGGACTCTACGCGCACGACCCATTTACGGGTGCCATCGCTGGAGATGTCCTCGCTGACGACTTCAGGACCACGTATTTCGGCACAGGCCTTGAGCTTTTCGCGCAATGCCTTGCTGACGTTGGTCATGGCGTCGAAATCATCGACGCCAAAGTGGTGAATCCACTTCATGACCTGACCGGCACGGAAGCGCTTCTCCCCGATAGAGTCGAAGAATTTTTCCATTTCCTGCTGAGTAAGGCCCAGAAGGTTGGTTTTACCAGTCGATGCAATCATGAATTCACCCTCCACTCGTTAGTCGGAAAGACTTAGCGAGCGGTTACCTCTGTAGCTGCGAAGAAGTACGAGATTTCGCGAGCAGCAGCAGCTTCGGAGTCCGAGCCGTGAACAGCGTTGGCGTCGATGGAGTCAGCGAAGTCAGCACGGATGGTGCCGGCAGCAGCTTCTTTAGGGTTGGTAGCGCCCATCAGCTCACGGTTCAGAGCGATAGCGTTTTCGCCTTCCAGAACCTGAACAACGACAGGACCGGAGATCATGAAAGCAACCAGGTCGCCGAAGAAACCACGAGCGCTGTGCTCAGCGTAGAAACCTTCAGCTTCAGCCTTGGACAGTTGCTTCAGCTTGGAAGCAACAACGCGCAGACCGGCTTTTTCGAAACGAGTGGTGATCTCGCCGATTACGTTTTTAGCAACGGCGTCAGGCTTGATGATGGAGAAAGTACGTTGAACAGCCATGTGAAACTCCAGAAACAATGATTAAAGCGAAAAATTAAACCCGCGAATTATACGCGGGTTCTGGTGTATTGCCTAACTGCTTGCGTTACAGGTTCAGTCAGCTTCTTCGATCCAGGCCGCCTGAATGGCCTCCAGGACCTTTTCCCCGCCACGATTGAGCTCGTCATCGAACTCTGGCAGCGCCGCTACCCAGTTGCGAAGATCGACAAAATTCACATAGCGCGGATCGACATCAGGCCTGGTTTCAGACAACTGAATCGCGATTTCCAGCACATCGACCCATTTGAGACTCATGAGCGTTCCTTGAATCAATGCGGCGCTTCGGCAGCATGGTTGAGCGAATACTTCGGAATTTCAACGGTCAGGTCTTCATTTCCGACGATTGCCTGACAGGACAGGCGCGACTGCACTTCCAGCCCCCAGGCCTTGTCCAGCATATCTTCTTCCAGCTCGTCCGCCTCGTTCAGCGAGTTGAAACCCTCGCGAATGATGCAGTGGCACGTCGTGCAGGCGCAGACACCGCCGCATGCACTCTCGATCTCGATATGGTTATCGTGAGCAATTTCAAGAATAGACGTACCGGGCTCCACCTCTACAACCAACCCGTCCGGGCAATGCTCGGCATGGGGCAGAAAAATCACCTGCGGCATCAGTTATTCCTCAATATCATTCAGGTTGCGCCCCGCGAGTGCGGCTTTCACCGTCGAATTCATGCGTCGGGCAGCAAATGCATCGGTCACCTGCGACAGACGCCGGGTCTGCTGCTCGATGGCCGGGCCATCGGTGCCTTGCATCAATTCACGCAATTCTGTCAGTTGCAGTTCGATCACCATCCGCTCTTCGGCATCGAGCAGCCGCTCGCCGTCGGCTTCAAGCGCAGCCTCCACCGCCTCGACAAGGCGCTGGGCATCGACCTGCTGTTCACGCAGTACGCGAGCGACCTTGTCGTCACCGGCATACTCGAACGAATCCTTGAGCATCCGGGTGATCTCGCCATCGGTCAGGCCATAGGACGGCTTGACCTGAATGCTCGACTCGACACCCGAACCCAGCTCACGGGCCGACACACTGAGCAAGCCGTCCGCGTCGACCTGGAAAGTGACACGGATCTTCGCCGCACCAGCCACCATCGCCGGAATGCCGCGCAGCTCGAAGCGCGCCAGGGAGCGGCAATCGCTGATCAGCTCGCGCTCGCCCTGCAGGACATGAATCATCATGGCCGACTGGCCATCTTTGTAAGTGGTGAAATCCTGACCACGCGCCACCGGGATCGTGGTGTTGCGCGGAATCACCTTCTCCATCAGGCCGCCCATGGTTTCCAGCCCCAGAGAGAGCGGAATCACATCGAGCAGCAGCAGTTCTTCGCCATCACGCTTGTTGCCCGCCAGGGTGTCGGCCTGGATCGCAGCACCAATGGCCACCACCTGATCCGGATCGATCTTGGTCAACGGCTGACGCCCGAACAACTCGGCAACCGCCTCGCGAACACGCGGTACACGGGTCGAACCGCCGACCATGACCACAGCCTCGACCTCTTCAAGCTCGATATTGGAGTCGCGCACGGCACGACGGCAAGCCTTGAGACTGCGCGCAACCATCGGCTCGATCAGCGCATTGAAGGCCTCACGTGTCAACACGCCACGCCAGTCGCCATGAACGACTTCTACAGACTCAGCATCGGTCAGCGCTTCCTTTGCCGCACAGGCAGCCTGCAACAGACTGCGCTGGACAGAAGGATCGAGACTGGCCGACAGGCCGGCATCCGCAACAATCCAGCTGGCAATCGCGTGATCGAAATCATCGCCGCCCAATGCAGTATCGCCGCCCGTTGCCAGAACCTCGAAAACACCGCCGGTCAGGCGCAGGATGGAAATATCGAAGGTACCGCCACCCAGATCGTAGATGGCCACCACGCCTTCGGCTTTCTGGTCCAGACCATAAGCAACGGCAGCCGCTGTCGGCTCGTTGAGCAGGCGCAGCACATTGAGGCCCGCAAGCCGCGCTGCATCCTTGGTCGCCTGACGCTGGGAATCATCGAAATAGGCCGGAACGGTAATCACCGCACCGACCAGATCACCACCCAGGGCAGCCTCGGCACGCTGGCGCAGCACCTTGAGAATATCCGCCGACACTTCGACCGGGCTTTTCGGGCCCTGGACCGTGTCGATGAACGGCATGTGCGACTCACCCTCGACAAAGCGATAAGGCAATTGCTCGCCCAACTGCTTCACATCGGACAGACCGCGCCCCATGAGGCGCTTGACCGAAAGCACGGTATTGAACGGATCGACAGAAGCCGCAGCCTTGGCTGACAGGCCCACTTCCACGCGATCGGCGTGATAGCGCACAGCAGACGGCAGGATGACCTGCCCTTCTGCATCGGCCAGAGGCTCGGAAAGGCCGCTGCGCAATGCAGCAACCAGCGAATTGGTGGTGCCCAGGTCAATGCCGACAGCAAGACGGCGCTGGTGCGGTTTAGGACTTTGCCCGGGTTCAGCGATCTGCAGTAAGGCCATGCTTTTCTGAATAATCACAGGCGTGCGGCCAGGGCGGCACGGAGTTAATCGTCGAGGCGCTCTTCCAGCTGGCGCACTTCGTAGGAGAGCTTGTCGAGGAACTGCATACGCCGCATCAGCCGTTCGGCGTGCTCGCGTTGTGCAGCATCGTCCCAACAGGCGGCGAAGCTTTCGTTCAGTTCATCCTGAGCGCTTTTGAGGCGACGCTTGAATACCGCGACACCCGCCAGATCAGCCTCATCCTGCAGATCTTCCAACTCTTCGCGCCATTGCATCTGCTGCAGAAGAAAATCGGGATCATGCACAGTGACTTCCAGCGGCACCTCATCGCCCTTCATGACCAGCAGGTAACGCGCTCTTTTCGGGGCGCTCCTGAGAGTCTGATAGGCCTCATTGAGACGTGCGGAATGCTCAAGCGCCAGACGCTGCTCACGCTCGGAGGCATCAGCAAAACGGTCTGGATGTACGCTGCGCGCCAGCTCACGGTAGCGCGTCGCCAACTGGTCGAGATCAAGACAGAAATCAGGCTTGAGGTCGAACAGGGCGAAGTGACAAGGAGTACCCACGAATAAAAGCCTCAGACGTTGAAGCTTTCGCCGCAGCCGCACTCACCGCGCGAGTTGGGGTTATTGAACTTGAAGCCTTCGTTCAAACCTTCGCGTACGAAATCGAGTTCGGTGCCGTCGAGGTAGACCAGGCTTTTAGGGTCGATAATCACCTTGACGCCGTGCAGCTCGTACACAGTGTCCTCGCTACCCGCCTCATCGACGAATTCGAGTACATAGGCAAGACCTGAACAGCCTGTGGTACGAACCCCCAGACGAATGCCATCACCCTTGCCGCGCCCATCGAGGGAACGGCGTACGTGGTTAGCGGCAGCTTCTGTCATGCTGATAGCCATCGGAACTCCTTTCTTGTCGCCAGCTTTTCTGAAAAGACCGCTTCTTACAGCAAGCCTTTCTTCTGCTTGTAGTCACGAACTGCCGCCTTGATGGCGTCTTCCGCGAGTACGGAGCAGTGAATCTTCACCGGAGGCAGAGCAAGCTCTTCAGCCAGCTGAGTGTTCTTGATGGTCTCTGCTTCATCCAGAGTCTTGCCCTTCATCCACTCGGTCGCCAGGGAGCTGGAAGCGATGGCGGAACCGCAGCCGTAAGTCTTGAACTTGGCGTCTTCGATGACACCCTGCTCGTTGACCTTGATCTGCAGACGCATCACGTCGCCGCACGCCGGAGCGCCGACCATGCCGGTGCCGACATCAGGATCTTCCGCGTTCATCTTGCCGACGTTGCGCGGGTTCTCGTAGTGGTCAATGACCTTTTCGCTGTAAGCCATGATTCTGTTCCTCTCACATCAGGGAGTCGCTCTGCAGGCCGGTCAACGGGGTTGCGCCCGGCCTGTTTGGCGGCGACTTTAAATTAGTGCGCCGCCCACTCGATCTTGGAGATATCGACGCCATCTTTGAACATGTCCCACAGCGGCGAAAGAGCGCGCAGCTTGGTAACAGCCTCGCAGACCTTCTGCGCGGCGTAGTCGATTTCTTCTTCAGTCGTGAAGCGACCAAAGGTAAAGCGTATCGAGCTATGTGCCAGTTCGTCATTACGACCAAGGGCGCGCAGCACGTACGACGGTTCAAGCGAAGCCGAGGTACAGGCAGAACCGGACGAAACCGCCAGATCCTTGAGCGCCATGATCAGCGACTCGCCTTCGACATAGTTGAAGCTCAGGTTCAGGTTGTGCGGTACGCGGGCAGTCAGGCTGCCGTTGACGTACAACTCTTCCAGATCTTCGACCTGCTTGTAGAAACGGTCGCTCAAGGCCTTGATGCGAACGTTCTCGCTGGCCATCTCTTCCTTGGCGATACGGAAAGCTTCGCCCATGCCGACGATCTGGTGAGTCGCCAGCGTACCGGAACGCATGCCACGCTCATGACCGCCGCCGTGCATGGTCGCTTCAAGGCGAACACGCGGCTTGCGGCTCACGTACAGCGCGCCGATACCTTTAGGGCCGTAAGTCTTGTGGGCCGAGAACGACATCAGGTCAACCTTGAGGCTGGCCAGATCGATTTCAACCTTGCCGGTGGACTGGGCAGCATCGACATGGAACAGCACGCCACGCGAACGGGTCAGCTCGCCAATGGCAGCGATATCGTTGATGGTGCCGATCTCGTTGTTCACATGCATGACCGAAACCAGGATGGTGTCGTCGCGCAGTGCAGCTTCGATCATGGCCGGCGTGATGAGGCCGTCTTCGCCCGGTTCGATGTAAGTCACTTCGAAACCTTCACGCTCCAGCTGGCGCGTGGTATCGAGAACGGCTTTGTGCTCGACCTTTGAGGTGATGATGTGCTTGCCCTTGGTGGCGTAGAAATGCGCTACACCCTTGATGGCCAGGTTGTCGGACTCGGTAGCACCGGAGGTCCAGACGATTTCACGCGGATCGGCATTGACCAGATCAGCGACCTGACGGCGAGCGTTCTCGACGGATTCTTCGGCTTTCCAGCCAAAAACGTGGGAGCGCGAGGCCGGGTTGCCGAAGTTTCCGTCAACCAGCAGGCAATCCATCATTTTCTGCGCAACGCGCGGATCGACCGGCGTCGTCGCGGAGTAATCGAGGTAAATCGGCAACTTCATTGAATCTCTCCTATCAGGCAGGCGCACCGCTCATTCATCTACGTTCATTCGACGGCGGACGTTTCAATCTTACCCAGCTGCGACACATTGTTATTACTGCGACGCAGGTCCTGGCGCTGGGCGACTTCCTGCACCTCACGGCGAGTGACAAGATCCGCCAAGCTGATACCACTTAGAAATTCGTGAATCTGCTGGCTGAGATCGCACCACAGATGGTGGGTCAGGCAGGTATCACCGGCATGGCAATCACCCAGCCCCTGGCAACGAGTGGCATCGACCGACTCATTGACCGCATCGACGACCTGGGCGACCTGAATGCCCTGCATGTCGCGGGACAACTGGTAACCACCACCAGGACCGCGCACACTCGACACCAGATTGCTGCGACGCAGCTTGGCGAACAGTTGCTCAAGGTAAGACAGGGAAATGCCTTGCCGCTCAGAGATATCGGCCAGAGACACTGGCCCGTGCTGCGCATGCAATGCCAGATCAAGCATTGCTGTTACAGCGTATCGGCCTTTTGTAGTCAGTCGCATGGCGTGTACCGCGGAGGTTCAGAATGGGAGCGAGTATGCTATTCCCGAGTATTTAAGTCAACTATTAGACCAAGTGAAATAGTCGGGATTAGCAAAAATAGCGGGCGATATCATAGCAAAGGTGCGTCCTGTTGACACGCCCCACATGCAGCGACTTCTAGCCGACCTTCTCTTCGCTCTTGTCCTTCACGCAATCGAAGACCTCGTCACGCAATTCGGGCAACTCCTTGGCGCAGTAATCGCTGCCAAGCCGGCCCAGAGCGCCGCCCATATCCTCCAGGCGAGCATCAACAGCCTGCAAATGATCGAGCAACTGGCCGATAGCCCTCGCAACCGGGTCCGGCATGTCGGCACTGACACCATAGGCATCGAACCCCAGCTTCTCGGCCATCGCCTTGCGCCGAGCCTCCGCCTCGTCATCGGACTTCACGATGATGCGCCCCGGAATACCGACCGCCGTCGCTCCTGCCGGTACAGCCTTGGTGACCACCGCATTGGAACCGATCTTGGCACCGGCGCCCACAGTAAACGGCCCAAGCACCTTGGCACCCGCACCGACGACAACACCATCTTCCAGGGTCGGGTGACGCTTGCCCGCATTCCAGCTTGTACCACCCAGGGTCACGCCCTGATAAAGCGTGACATCGTTGCCGATCTCGGCAGTCTCACCAATCACGATTCCCATCCCGTGATCGATGAAGAAACGACGACCGATGCGCGCACCAGGGTGTATCTCGATACCGGTCATCCAGCGACCAAAGTTGGACACCAGCCGCGCCAGCCACTTCCAGCCACTGCGCCACAGGATATGCGCCAGCCGGTGCAGCCAGATCGCATGCATACCCGGATAGCAGGTCAGAACCTCGAAAGCATTACGTGCCGCAGGATCACGATGGAAAACACTTTGGATATCTTCTCGCAGACGCTCGAACATCACTGATCCTTCCGCTTATAAGGTTCACCGCGAGCCGCTTTCTGAGTCTCGGTGAGAATGCCACGCAGAATGCTTAACTCGGAGCGCTCGACCTCGCTACGGCCATACAGCCGACGCAGTCGCGCCATCAAATGACGTGGTTTTTCCGGGTCAAGGAAGCCGATGGCAACCAGTGCCGCTTCCAGATGCCCATAAAAGCCTTCCATCTCATCCATCGTCGCCAGTTCGGCATTGCGCGCCGAAACGACTGGAGCCACCTCGGCGCCCGACGACTGCTGCTGGGCAGCCAGCCACGACATGCGTACCTCGTAGGCAAGCACCTGGACCGCAGCGGCCAGATTGAGCGAACTGAACGAGGGATCGGACGGAATATGCACATGGTAATGACAGCGCTGCAATTCCTCGTTGGTCAGGCCGGCATGCTCACGACCAAAGACCAACGCAACCTCGGCGCCCTGCCCTGCCTGCTCGACGACTTTCACGCCGGATTCACGCGGGTCGAGCATGGGCCAGGGAAGACTGCGATCTCGGGCACTGGTGCCCAGCACCAGACTGCAACCGACCAACGCCTCCTCAAGAGTCGCCACGACCTGCGCACCCTCAAGAATATCGCCAGCCCCCGACGCTCTCGCATCGGCTTCAGGAGACGGGAACACACGCGGCTCGACCAGCACCAGCCGCGAAAGCCCCATGTTTTTCATGGCACGCGCAGCCCCACCGATATTTCCGGGATGGGTAGTGCCGACCAGGACAACACGAATGTTCTGCAGCAATGCAAGCGCTCACTGACAAAATTAAGGGGTGCAAATATTACAGAATCCGCCTCATTAACGCTATGAACCCTTACAAACGCCTGACCACGGAAAATCGTAAAACCTGATCGAGACGACAACGCCAGGGCTGGAAATAATTTGACTTAACCCATAGAATGTTCGGCTCTCTTTAACAACCTTAGGTGAAATGTCCATGCAGCCCATGCTGAATATCGCGCTGCGCGCCGCCCGCAGCGCCAGCGAATTGATTTTCCGCTCCATCGAGCGCTTGGATACCATCAAGGTTGACGAAAAAGAAGCTAAAGACTACGTCACGGAAATTGACCGTGCCGCCGAGCAGAGCATCATCACCGCCCTGCGCAAGGCTTATCCTACCCACGGCATTCTCGGCGAAGAAAGCGGCCTGCACGCAGGCAGCGGCGAAGGCGCCGATTACCTGTGGATCATCGATCCACTGGACGGCACCACCAACTTCGTTCGCGGCATCCCGCACTTCGCTGTCAGCATCGCCTGCAAATATCGCGGCCGCCTTGAGCACGCCGTCGTTCTCGACCCGGTTCGCCAGGAAGAATTCACCGCCAGCCGTGGCCGTGGCGCAGCCCTGAACGGTCGCCGCCTGCGCGTCAGCACCCGCAAGAGCCTTGAAGGCGCACTGCTGGGCACCGGCTTCCCGTTCCGCGATGAACAAATGGACGGCCTGGAAAACTACCTGGGCATGTTCCGCAGCCTGGTCGGCCAGACCGCCGGCATCCGCCGCGCAGGCGCTGCCAGCCTGGACCTGGCTTACGTTGCAGCCGGCCGTTTCGATGCATTCTGGGAATCTGGCCTGTCCGAATGGGACATGGCAGCAGGCGCACTGCTGATTCAGGAAGCAGGCGGCCTGGTCAGCGACTTCACAGGCGGTCACGACTTCCTGGAGAAAGGCCACATCGTTGCTGGCAACACCAAATGCTTCAAGGCAGTCCTGACCGCCATCGCTCCACACCTGCCGCCTTCGCTGAAACGCTGAATGGCAGATGTAAAAAAACCGGCTTTCGCCGGTTTTTTTATGCCTGCTGACCGCAGGAGCGAATTCATTCACTCCTGCATCACAGCTTATTGAGCAGCCTGGCTCAGGATCAACTGACCATTCTTGTCCACAGGGATCTGACTGCCTGGGTCATTGGCCATACGAACCTGTCCAACCTTCTCGTTCAACTTGTACTTCACGTTGTAGCCCACAACCTTGTCGCTGATATCGTTGACGGTATTGCAACGAGTTTCAGTCGTGGTGTAGGTATCGCGGTTCTGCATACCTTCCTGAACCTTGTTACCTGCATAACCACCACCTACCGCACCGGCGACCGTGGCAATCTTCTTGCCGTTACCACCACCAACCTGGTTACCGAGCAAACCACCTGCGACAGCACCAATCACACTACCTACGATCTGATGCTCATCCTTGACCGGAGCGCGATGGGTAACAGCTACATCCTTGCAGACCTCACGCGGGGTCTTGATTTGCTCCTTGATCGGCTCGACGGCCAACACATCTGCATACTCTGGGCCGCCCTTGACCAGGCTGTAGGTGGCAACAGCGCCACCAGCGGTAACGACAGCAGCACCCAACACAGCACCAACAAGCAGAGACTTGTTCACTTTGAACCTCCTGACCTACGTTCGCGTAGATTCTTTCCTACGCACTGCCAAGCCTTGGAGCATAAAAAAAGGCGCGAGTTCCGAACTCGTGCCTTTTCATTTCTTGCATTTTCCGTAGGAGCGGATTCATCCGCGAACATTCCCGATCACCCTGGCATCAGAGGCATTGGCGAATGAATTCGCTCCTACAGAAGGAGGGCATCAAGGCAAATCATCCGCCTTCTCGGTCACAACCGGAGGAATCAGATCCTCTGTGGTGAGGTTCAGCCAGATCAGCATCACGTTGGCGATGTAGATGGACGAGTAAGTACCCGCCAGAACACCGATGAACAACGCAATGGAGAAGCCTTCCAGGCTGTCGCCACCAAACACCCACAACGCAATGATTGCCAGCAACGTAGAGACCGAAGTCGCAATGGTGCGCAGCAGTGTCTGGGTGGTGGAAATGTTGATGTTCTCGATCAGCGAAGCCTTGCGCAGCAAGCGGAAGTTTTCACGGACCCGGTCAAATACAACGATGGTGTCGTTCAACGAGTAACCAATGATCGCCAGCACCGCTGCCAGAACCGTCAGGTCGAAAGTGATCTGGAAGAACGACAGGATACCCATGGTCACGACCACGTCGTGAATCAGGGAGATGATCGCGCCGATCGCAAACTTCCACTGGAAACGGAACGCCAGGTAGATCAGAACGCCACCGAGCGCCAGCAGCATGCCGATACCGCCCTGGTCGCGAAGCTCTTCACCAACCTGGGGACCAACGAACTCGACGCGCTTGACGGTTGCCGGATTATCGGCACCCGCCTGGCGCAGCGCTTCAGCGACCTGGGTGCCCAGTTGCGGGTCTTCGCCCGGCATGCGCACCAGCAAGTCAGTGGTCGCGCCGAAGCTCTGAACCACAGCATCGTGGTAACCAGCCGAAGCCAGCTCCTCACGCACCTTGCCCAGGTCCGCCGGACGCTCGTAGGTCAGCTCGATCAGCGTACCGCCGGTGAAGTCCAGACCGAAGTTAAGCCCTTTATGGAACCAGCTGAACAACGCCAGTACGGTAAGGAGCATGGTAACGGCGAACGCAACATTGCGAACACCCATGAAGTTGATGGTACGTAACATGGCAGCCCCTTAAATCCACAACTTCTTGAAGTCACGACCGCCGTAGATCAGGTTGACCATAGCGCGGGTCACCATGATGGCCGTGAACATCGAGGTAAAGATCCCGAGCGACATGGTCACCGCAAACCCTTTGACAGGGCCTGTGCCCATCGCAAAGAGAATGCCGCCGACCAGCAACGTCGTCAGGTTGGCGTCGAGGATCGCCGTGTAGGCACGATCGAAACCTTCGTTGATTGCACGCTGCACGCTCATGCCATTGGCGATTTCCTCACGAATACGCGAGAAGATCAGCACGTTGGCGTCGACCGCCATACCCATGGTCAGAACGATACCGGCAATACCCGGCAGGGTCAGCGTTGCACCCAGCAGAGACATCAGCGCCAGCAGCATGACCATGTTGAAGGCCAGAGCGACAGTCGCGATCAGACCGAAGAAACGGTAGATCGCCATGATGAACAGCGAAACGAACAGCATGCCCCACAGGGAAGCATCGATACCCTTGGTGATGTTGTCGGCACCCAGGCTTGGACCGATAGTGCGCTCTTCAGCGAAGTACATCGGTGCCGCCAGACCACCGGCACGCAGCAGCAGCGCCAGCTCGGAGGACTCACCCTGACCGTTCAGACCGGTGATCCGGAACTGACTGCCCAGCGGCGACTGAATGGTCGCCAGACTGATGATTTTCTTGTCTTCCTTGAAAGTCTGCACCGCCACGTCTTTCTCGACACCATCGACCGTCTGCTTGACATAGGTCGTGGTCGGACGCTGCTCGATGAAGATTACCGCCATGCTGCGACCCACGTTGCTGCGGGTTGCACGGCTCATCAGCTCGCCACCGTGACCATCAAGGTTGATGTTCACCTGTGGACGGCCATGCTCGTCGAAACTCGCCTTGGCGTCGGTTACCTGATCACCGGTGATGATCAGACCACGCTCGACCGCAGCCGCAGGACGACCGCCCTCGCGGAACTCGAACATCTCGGTGGTGCCCTTGGAATCATCAGGGCCTGCGCCCAGACGGAATTCCAGGTTGGCCGTCTTGCCGAGAATACGCTTGGCTTCGGCAGTGTCCTGCACGCCCGGCAGCTCAACCACGATACGGTTGGCACCCTGACGCTGGACCAGAGGTTCGGCAACACCCAGCTCGTTGACGCGGTTACGCACCGTAGTCAGGTTCTGCTTGATGGAGTATTCGCGAATTTCAGCCAGCTTGGCTGCAGTCAGCGCCAGACGCAGAACAGGAATACCGTTCAACTCGGCAGGCGTGATTTCAAAGTCGGTGAAGCTCTTGCGGACCAGGGCACGGGCCTGTTCACGCTCGGCATCGTCGGTGAAACCCAACTGAATGACATTGTTGACTTGTGGAAGGCTGCGATAACGCACCTTCTCTTTACGCAACAGAGTCTTGACTTCGCCTTCGTAGACTTTCAGGCGAGCATCGATGGCCTTGTCCATGTCCACCTCCAACAGGAAATGCACACCACCGGAAAGGTCCAGACCCAGCTTCATCGGGCTTGCGCCCAGGTTACGCAACCATGTCGGGGTAGTACGGGCCAGGTTGAGTGCGACGACATAGTCATCACCCAAAGCCTTGCGCACCACATCCTTGGCTGGCAACTGATCTTCCTGCTTGCTCAGACGCAACAAACCGCCCTTGCCATTCTCAGCCAGAGAGGAGGCCTTGACCGAGATACCGGCATCGGCAAGCGCCTTGCCTGCACGATCCAGATCCGCCTGACTGACCTGCAGCGCAGTACTGGCGCCACTGATCTGGATAGCCGAGTCGTCAGGGTAGAGATTGGGTGCGGAATAAATGAAACCGACCACCAGCACCGCCAGGATCAGTACGTATTTCCACAGAGGGTATTTGTTCAGCATCACGCCGCCCGCTTAGAACGCGGGGCGCCTTGCGCGCCCCGTCGATTGGTAAAAATGGTACTCAGATCGCTTTCAGGGTGCCCTTTGGCAGAGTGGCAGCGATAGCGCCCTTCTGGATCTTCAGCTCAACAGTGTCGGAAACCTCGATAACCACGAAGTCATCGGTCACTTTGTTGATCTTGCCAGCGATACCGCCAGTGGTAACGACTTCATCGCCCTTCTGCAGGTTGCTGAGCAGGTTTTTCTGCTCCTTGGCGCGCTTGGCCTGTGGGCGCCAGATCATCAGATAGAAGATGACCAGGAAGCCGACCAGGAAGATCCACTCAAAGCCGGTGCCCGCAGGACCGGCAGCCGGTGCAGCAGCATCCGCGAAAGCGGGAGAGATGAAAAAGCTCATTTAGCGCTCCAATTGCATAATTAGTATAAGAAACACGAAAAATCGGTTCTGTTTCAGCCAAGCGGCGGCGTTGGAAGGCCGCGTTTGGCATAGAAGGCATCGACGAAGGCGGCCAATGTACCTTGTTGAATAGCCTCGCGCAAACCAGCCATAAGCAGCTGGTAATGCCGCAAATTGTGGATCGTATTGAGCATGCTCCCCAACATTTCGCCGCACTTGTCCAGGTGATGCAGATAAGCGCGGGAGAAGTTCTTGCAGGTGTAGCAGTCACAGGTCGGATCCAGCGGCGAATCGTCATGGCGATGGAACGCATTACGAATCTTCAGAACACCGGTATCGATGAACAGATGGCCGTTGCGGGCATTACGGGTCGGCATCACGCAGTCGAACATGTCGACTCCGCGGCGCACACCCTCAACCAGATCTTCGGGCTTGCCTACCCCCATAAGGTAACGAGGTTTGTCTGCTGGCATCTGGCCCGGCAGATAATCCAGCACCTTGATCATCTCGTGCTTGGGCTCGCCCACAGACAGACCGCCAATGGCCAGGCCGTCGAAACCGATCTGGTCCAGCCCTTCGAGCGAGCGCATGCGCAGGTTTTCATGCATGCCGCCCTGCACGATGCCGAACAGCGCCGCCGTGCTTTCGCCATGAGCGACTTTCGAGCGTTTGGCCCAGCGCAGCGACAGCTCCATGGAAACCCGTGCGACATCTTCATCAGCCGGGTACGGCGTGCATTCGTCGAAAATCATCACGATGTCCGAGCCCAGATCACGCTGGACCTGCATCGACTCTTCCGGCCCCATGAACACCTTGGCGCCATCGACCGGAGAAGCGAAGGTCACGCCCTCCTCCTTGATCTTGCGCATCGCGCCCAGGCTGAACACCTGGAAACCGCCAGAGTCGGTCAGGATCGGCCCTTTCCACTGCATGAAATCGTGCAGGTCGCCATGGCCCTTGATGACTTCAGTACCCGGACGCAGCCACAGGTGGAAAGTGTTACCCAGAATGATCTGCGCGCCGGTAGCCTCGATATCCCGAGGCAGCATGCCCTTGACCGTGCCATAAGTGCCCACCGGCATGAACGCCGGGGTTTCCACCACGCCACGAGGGAAGGTCAGGCGACCGCGACGAGCCTTGCCATCGGTGGCCAGCAGCTCGAAAGACATACGACAGGTGCGACTCATGCTTGATCCTCTGAGGCCGATTCCTGCGGGGCAGTCGGCGCGGGATTGCGGGTGATGAACATCGCATCACCGTAACTGAAGAAGCGGTACCCATGCTCGATGGCCGCCTTGTAGGCCGCCATGGTTTCGGGATAACCGGCGAACGCCGAAACCAGCATCAACAGCGTGGATTCAGGCAAATGGAAATTGGTCACCAGGGCATCGACCACATGAAACGGCCGCCCCGGATAGATGAAGATATCGGTGTCGCCGCTGAACGGCTTCAACACGCCATCACGCGCGGCACTCTCCAGCGAACGCACGCTGGTGGTCCCGACCGCAATCACCCGCCCGCCCCGCGCACGGCACGCGGCCACGGCATCGACGACTTCCTGGCTGACTTCCAGCCATTCGTTATGCATGTGGTGATCTTCGATTCGATCTACCCGCACCGGCTGAAAGGTGCCAGCGCCTACGTGCAGCGTCACAAAGGCCGTCTCGACGCCCTTGGCGGCAATCGCATCCAGCAGCGGCTCATCGAAATGCAAACCCGCCGTCGGCGCAGCCACCGCACCGGCGCGCTGAGCATAGACCGTCTGATAACGCTCGCGGTCAGCGCCTTCGTCCGGGCGATCTATATAAGGAGGCAACGGCATATGCCCGACGCGGTCGAGCAGCGGCAGCACTTCCTCGGCAAAACGCAACTCGAACAGCGTGTCGTGGCGCGCCACCATCTCGGCCTCGCCACCACCATCGATCAGAATCGACGAACCTGGCTTGGGCGACTTGCTCGACCGCACATGCGCCAGCACCCGATGACTGTCCAGCACCCGCTCAACCAGAATCTCCAGCTTGCCGCCGGACGCCTTCTGCCCGAACAGACGTGCGGGAATCACACGGGTGTTGTTGAAGATCATCAGATCGCCAGAGCGCAAATGCTCAAGCAAATCAGTGAATTGACGATGCGCCAGCGCGCCGCTCACCCCGTCCAGGGTCAACAGACGACTACTGCGCCGCTCGGCCAGTGGGTGGCGAGCAATCAGGGAATCAGGAAGATCGAAGGTAAAGTCAGCAACGCGCATGATGGTGTTCGATAAGCAGGGCCGGGGAGTTTATCCGGTTTGGAGAGATTAGTAAAAAACCTGCAAAAATCCTTGTTGACCAACGGCATGCGCATCCCTATACTTCGCCGCCATTGAGCCCTGATGGCGGAATTGGTAGACGCGGCGGATTCAAAATCCGTTTTCGAAAGGAGTGGGAGTTCGAGTCTCCCTCGGGGCACCAAACAGCAAGACACCCAAGCGGTTGCAGAGCTTGGGTTCAAAAGAAACCGGCCAGTTGAGCCGGTTTTTTTGTGTCTGGGTTTTGGTGATGATCCAGTCTGCTTGCCGGGCCTGTAGCGAATTCATTCGCGAAACGGCATTCCAGACAATACATCCCCTTTGAATGTACCGGCCTCTCGCGACTGAAGTCGCATCCTACAAGTCCGGTGCTAGGCCACTACTTAACGCACCCTCTTTTGACCCTCTTTTTTTCACCCACCATGCGCCCCTTTAAAATCAATCACTTACAGAACTGGCGAAAAAAAGGGGTAAAACGACCGCAAGCGCATATTTTTCTTTGAAAACGAAAGGTTATCGAGCAGAGTGTCTACTTAACTGCCGTGTAGGCAGCTCAGAAAATCGAGGGCGCGCTGCACGACTTCTGCCTTAGCTTAACTGCCGTGTAGGCAGCTCAGAAAAACCCGTCAACACCGAAAACCAAGCTGGTAACCCTTAACTGCCGTGTAGGCAGCTCAGAAAAGTCATCGACGTTCTCGCCGGTCGCGCTATCACTTAACTGCCGTGTAGGCAGCTCAGAAAATTCCGACGCCCTGAGCTTTCAACATCTTGCGCTTAACTGCCGTGTAGGCAGCTCAGAAATTACCCTGCATCCGCTCATGCATGACCAGCAGCTTAACTGCCGTGTAGGCAGCTCAGAAACAGGGCACACCGGATCTTACCGCCCTTCAACATCTTAACTGCCGTGTAGGCAGCTCAGAAATGGGAGTCGGCCCACAAGACTTCACGTTCAATCTTAACTGCCGTGTAGGCAGCTTAGAAAATCGTCCAAACTCGCTCCATCGAACGACCTCAGGTAGACAGAACAACACGAGAAGCCGCCGATTGAGCCGTATCGACTACTTCGCTACTCCTCATGACTCAAGGTAGCGATACCGCAATTCAACTCAAACCCTTTGCCTGTCGGCCAGACTTCTTTAGTCAGGAAAATCTTGTAGCCCTGAAACTGCTCCTCGAACGGTTTGCCCAGGCTAGCCTTCTTGCCAAATCCAGGAGGAATACTACCCGATAGATCTGCGATCATTTTTGTGCACAGAGACGCAAGTGCCCTTGTATCTTCGGCCGCTCGACTTTCCACGTTCACGTTGAGCATAAGCTTAACCCGCGTCACTTCGTCCTTAGTACCTCGACCATACAACGCTACGTTGTTGGGCAACTCTTGTGACCCTAAATATTTGTATGGGGTGCCGCAGGAATAAACATCGTCATACAACGCCGCATAGCCGCTGGGATTGGGTTTGAAGCCGGGGGTTCTTTCGAGCACTTTACATGCGAGAGAGGGAGAGAAGCCTTCGCCGTCTGCTGCATAGGCGTTATTAGCCGCCGAGAATGTAAGCGCGACCAAGGCCAACACTGACAACCCTAAGACTCTTTTATTGCTCGTTGCTACATCCATTGCCGCGCCCCTAATCCGTTGAACAGCTCTTCGCTGCGGACAGGCAATATGCCTAGTTCAAAGGGAGCAGGTCAACGAACGTCAGTAACCCGAGGCTAAGCCATTTGTACTGGCCGGGTACGTCATTGAGTGTGATGCAGTGGCGTGATGAGCCCTGGATTCGGTTGCGAGATATGCCGAATGTTACCCCGGAGGTTTTACCCTCACATGAGCGTGGCTTCTGGCGGAAGGTGATGGCGCGTATAGACTGCAGCCAGAGCGTTTGAGATCACCGGTCAAGTAAGGCCGTGTTGCTTACACGACCTTGCTGATCAGCCTCTCTTACATGGAAGGAGCACAACCATGACCCAGCGTGACTTTACAAAACCGCTGCCGGTGATCGACGGACCGCACAGGGGCGAATGGTACAAATCGTCCAAGGATTATTATTCGCCGCCTGTAGTTTGGGATGCCCGTCGCGTAAATGAACAGCCACCGTCGGTGACTTATCATGTGCGTAGACATACTACAGAAGGGCTGGTGTGGGCCTGCAACGATGCACCAGATCTGAGCGATCCTTAACCCCCCATCCCGCCGCCGTCACAAAAAGTGATGAGATCGAGTTTCAGCCATGCAAGGAGCAGATCGATGGAGAAGACCGAAGTAAGCGAAGTGGTGCAAGTGGACGGCCCGTCTGAGGCCAACAAGAAGCTGGCAGAGGGGTCGACGTTGTTGGCCGTGTACCCAGCATGTATGAGACAGGAAGGGCTTATGTGGCCTATGTGCTAGGCAAACCAAAGGAATAGAATAGGTCTAACAAGCTGCTGCCGAAAGTAACACCACCGGTGCCAGAAAAAGAAGCGAGGGCCAAAGGCCCTCGCAGTTAGGTTAGAGTTGTTGAATGATTCGACAAAGACGGACAAGCCAATAGGCGGTCTGAAGTAATCGAATCAATTCTTCAGGAAAGAATTTCTCTATGAAATTTTTCATGAGGAATATCTCTTAAGTGACAGAACCTGCGCGTGCCTAACGACTAGCAGCAGAATATCCCAATCACCTGCGACTGAACCGGAACAATTTATTAACCGATACGATTAATAAATTTACCTCTACAAAGTCACGCTAAACGATACCTGATGACCGTTTCGTGCCCCGTTCGAGCTTGACGGGTCTGTCACAGAGCCATACCCTTTGAAATGCGAGTAACAAAGAAGTACAGCTGTGAGTGGTTAAGGCAGATTACAACAAGACTTCCTGAGGGAAGCAACCTGAAAATATCTGCCACGAGGCCCGCAAATGCGCGGGCCTCGTCGTTTTTGTAGCTCCGCGCCATCACCGCGCACGGCGCTTTCCTCGCCAATCAACGGGTTTCAGTGGGGTACTCGCGAGAAATGATGTTTCGCGCGCGCAGTGCATTGCGCGAACACGCAACCATAATTATCCGACAAACGGCTAACAGCACTTCCTAGTAAACTCATTTAATCTGTCTCGACAGTAGGCAACATTGCCTAATGAAATAGGCAACACTGCCTAATGCATTCGTGATGCTTTGTCTGCAGTCATAAAAGCGCACTGCAATACGAACACAAAAAATCAGTAGAAAATAAAAAGCGTTACGAAAATACTTTCCGATTTTTTATGACGCAATTCGTTAAGACGTAAATCAAAGCGTAATTTTCTTCATCGCAGTTGATAGCGTCGAAGATGTCAAAACGTAACCTGTGAATGCCGCCGCATTATGCCTTCACTGCCGCATAGGCAGCTCAGAAAAAACAGGGCTATTGTGGGGTATGGTCCGCTTCGTTAACTGCCGCCCCAAGCAGCCCTACTCCACTTCATAACACCAAATCCTACACCCCCACTCACACCCGCCCTACAACCACCTACTCCCCATCCATCCACCCAAACTGAATCTCCTCATTTCCCCCACCCAGCCCCCCAAGCTACCCTTCCCGACAGTTCGCTACCAATTCAGCGACAGGGTTTGGCGACCCGACCAAGCTAAATCTCTCCCCATCGTGATGCAGTCGTTTATCCTGTCGGCTCATCGCGTTATGGCGGTTGTGTGCGGGAGGCCTTCGGGCCTGCCGGGTTTGGAAATAGCTACCGGTTCGCCAACCCACACACAACTGCCACCCATTGTTTGGCGACAATGCGGGGCAGTTCCATCAGCCATTTCCGATGAATGAAGCCATGCAAAATTTCAGCAGCGATCTTCCCTGTACATCCTCCTTCCAAGCCACCCTCTTCCTGCGCCACAGCCGCATGCTGCGCGCCATGTTCACCGAATCCCAAGCCTGGCTCTGTCTCTCGGACCTTGCCCGCCTGATGGGCCAAACCCTGGGCGAGCGTTCGGCACTCAAGCTGGATGCCGATCAGCGTCGGGTTGTCTGGTTGCAGGCCAACGGCAAGTGGCAAAAGCAGTTGATGGTCAGCGAGTCGGGGGCGTTTGCGTTGTTGGTTCATCATTACGTGCCTGAGAATCGGGCGTTGCGGCAGTGGCTGACTCATGAGGTGTTGCCGGTGCTGCATGGGGCGCAGAACGTGACGCTGGATAACCCTAGGCTGAGCCATTTGCACTGGCCGGGCACGTCATTGAGTGTGATGCAGTGGCGTGATGAGCCCTGGATTCGGTTGCGGGATATGCCGAATGTCGCACCGCAGGTTCTACCTTCGCCTGAGCGCGGGTTCTGGCGGAAGGTGATGTCGCATCTAGACGGCAGCCAGAGAGCTTGAGACCGCTGACCAATTAAGGCCGTGTTGCTTACACGACCTTGCTGATCAGCACGTTTTCATCGAACAGACATTACCGAGCCACGAACAGGCAGGTTGGAATATTCGGGGTTTTGCTTCAGAAGAATCCTGGTCGCCTGTTCCTGGCGATCCACTACGCAGATGCGTTCGGTAGGATACGGCACCGTACACTCGCCAAGCGCCAGGAACCCGCAACTCATCACGCCATACAGCGCTGCTGTTGGAGAGGACGACGGACAGCCATAGACCATTTCGCCCAAGTAGTTGATTTCGCCTTGCTTGACGGTAAAACGCAGCGGCTTGGAGTAGGCCCCCATTACACCCCGGCGTGCGCCCATTCTGGACACTTCGTACTCCCCGGCTGGCAGCCAGGCTGAATAGTAATCCTTGGCACCCCAGCCATAATTCTTGCCAGTATTAACATCGCGAAATCCAAGCCAGGTCCCGAAGGCGCCTTCCTGGATAAACGTTCCCACCACCAGACCCGCGTTTTGAGCGGAGTAGACTTTTGAGTCCAGTTTCATCTCGTCGGGCATCGACGCACATCCAGCCAGTGAGCCCACGAAGCACACTGCAAGAAGCTGACGCAGCTTGAGCATTCCTTACTCCAATCGATTAATACTCATACATGCACGAGCGCGCTGGACGGTGACAAGCCTTGTAATTAGCATTGTCGCCCTTTCGTTTACTCGCGTTTCAAGGAGGATACATTGCCATGTCAAACTTTTCTCAACTGCGTGTGCTCGGCGCAGTAACCGCTTTCGCTATTTTGCTGAGCGGATGTGGTATCAACGGCACGTATCCAGACTTCAATGGCCCCGATGCGGCAAAACTGCGCTACATCAGCAAACTGGAAAGCGCCACACTCGACGTGTTCGATACAGAGCATTGCGATGGCCAAACCACTGGCTTGATGAACAACCTGTTTGTAGCCAACACCAGTCGGCGGGCAGGCATGAGTATCCCTCCTCAAGAGGGCATCAAGGCGTATTACGAATTAAAACTAAAACCGGGCCACGAGCTCTTCTTGCGTACCAATACATTAACCACGGGCACGGTATGCGGGACTAGCTTCAACTTCACACCGCAAAGCGGTGCCGAATACGAACTGACCTTCAATTATGCAGGCAATCAGTGCCAAGCCGTGCTCAATCGGCTACATCAGCTCAACGGTACTGTTACGCGCTCGCCGATACCACTGGTGTACAAAGGCTTGCCAAGCTGCACCGGGAGTAATGCAATATTTCCAAAGCCTGTAGAAGCGCAACCTTCCACGCCGGAACGAACAGCCTTGATCGATCAGATCATCAAAGAAAGCCTCACTGAAGAAATGAAGGTCACGGCTGTACCAGCAGACCAACTACCGACAGCCGAAAAACTCGACAAGGCGGTCAATGACCGCAAACAATTCGTGACCATTACTCTCCCGGATGCCTACTGGGCTGAGTATCGCCAGAACGTTCAGACCTTCGCTAACGATGTGAACTCAACCAAAGAGCGTTCGCTAAAGTTTTACAACGACTTTTATCGCACGCAGCTTGAACGGCAGACAACTGAAGACCTGAAAGTCCTTACGCCGGGCAGTAAGACAGCCAATCTCACGAGGTTGCTACTCAGTAACAACGAGATGCTGCAATACTACAACCGCACCACTCGTGAAGTGATGAGGCAAAACCTGAGTGACAACCTGAATCGGATGGCCGATCTGGACAAGCGATATGGCGTGTGCGAACGATTCATCAATTGCTGGAAAAACTGATCGATAAGCAGAGCGCCCCGCATCAGGCGGCGCTCTGCTTATTCATTCTCCTGCATCTTTATCGTCAGAAATAACGCCTTCCCGGATAAATCCGGTCCTACAGAAAGCGCAGTATCAGGACACGGTGAACATTGCTTTCATCGGACCCATTGCCTATATTCCCGCTCGGCGCTATCCACGCCCCCATCCGCGGAAAGGGCTGCGCCCAGGATCTTGCCTCTCGCATTCGTCACTACGACTCCCGACCTTCAAGCGGACAAGGTTTGTGCAAGGAGATCGTATGTCTACTCGTTCTGCGTCATTGTCCAATGACGGTCGTATCAACCTTGAGCAGCAGCGCAAGCGGGCCAAGGAGCTTTTGCAACGGATGAAAAATGGCGCTGCGCCTGATGAGCTTTCGCTGTTTTCACGTAATCATTCCTCCGCGCCTGTGAGCTTGTCCGATGCTCAATGGCTGATTGCCCGGGAGTTGGGTTTCAGCAGTTGGCCCAAGCTCAAGGCGCATGTGGATGCGGTGGATTTTGCGGCGCGGCATCCGGATTTCGAGGCGAGTGATGAGGCGCGGACGGTGCATTGGCGGTGCGGCAATGATATTGCGCACAGCCTGCAACTGGCGGGTTTCAAGGGTTCATTTCGGATGCTGGCGGACCCGCTGTGCATGGGGCCGGTTCAGGATTTGCCTGCCGAGGATTACAAGGCGCTTCGTAGCCGGTTCATCAGCGATGCTTTCGGGATTGATGTGGCCGATGCTGCGCGACGGCTCGACGATGAATACTCGAACCTTACGCAGTTGAGCGACGCCGACCATAGTGTGCTGTGGTGTGAAGCGGATGCTTATGACCAGCTTTTCCTGATCCGGGCGCTGGCGGGGCTTGAGCGTCTGCCGCGCAAGCTTGAGCTGATTGAGGTGGATCGTGTGCCCGGCGTTCAGCGTTTTATCGGTATCGGGCAACTGGCTCCCGATGTGCTTGCCTGGCTTTGGCCGCAGCGCAGGCTGATCGATGAGGACGCGCTGCTGTTGGCGCGTCAGGCGTGGCTGGCTTATTGCGATTCATCTCCCGTCGCGTTGGCGAAACTGGCTCATGAACCGAACGCCGCCCTGCCCTTTCTCGCGCCGGCGCTGTTGCGGCAATTGCAGGAGTTGCCGGGTATTCGCGATGGCTTGTCGCTCACTGAGCGTCTGGCTTTGCAGTGTGTGGACGAGGCTGGGCCGGTGGCATTCGGCAGGGTTTTCGCCGAACTGATGGCCAGGCGCGAACCGCTGCCGTTTCTTGGGGATTTGATGTTTCACGCGATGATGCGACCGCTGATCGATACTCCGCGCCCTTTGCTGATCGAGTCGGAGGTTCATCTGGAATGGCCTCGGCGTCTGTTGACGATTACGCCATTGGGCAAGCAGGTTTTGAGAGGTGAAGCATATTGGCTGGAGCATGCTGCTCATGAGCGTTGGGTCGGTGGTGTCTGCATACGTCCTGGGCAGTCTCATTGGGTGATTGATGAGCAGCTATTGCCGGTTTGGCGTGAACAGGTGACTGGCTTCTCTGAATGAGCAGTGATTGAAACAGGCATCGAACGGCCAGCAGTTGCCACGTCTCGCAGTGCGCGTTAGTCTCCGCGCCGTTCGCTGCAAAATCAGCGGCCGGATTTGACGATCCGATCTATCCAGGCGTATCAGCGTCTCCCCCACTGCCTCAGGCTTACGCTTGAAGTACGTGTTATGGCGGCTGTGCGTCGGAGACCTTCGGGTCTGCCGGTTTCCTGGATACCGGTTCGTCAACCTTCGCACAGCTGCCACCCATTCGTTTGACGACGTTGTTTGGCAGCTTCAATCATCCAGGAGCTACGCCAATGTACCCCCTCAATCCCTCTGCGCCCTGCACAGAACAATTTGAAGCCCTCGTTTTCAACCGCCATCACCGCGCATTGCGTGCCGTCGTGTGTGACGCTCAGGCATGGTTTTGTCTGGCAGACCTTGCGCGGCTGATGGGCAAGAAGCTGGACGAACGCGCCACCCTCAAGCTCGACCCGGATCAACGTCGCACAGCCTGGCTGCAAGCCCATGGCCGTTGGGAAAAGTGCGTGCTGCTCAGTGAATCCGGTGTGTTTGCGATGCTGGTTCACCATTACATCCCAGAAAACCGCGCCCTGCGTCACTGGCTGACTCATGACGTGTTGCCGGTTTTGCATCAGCAACATGCTGTCACGGGCGATCAACCGTGTCTGAATCAGATGCAATGGTTCGGCAATGCCCTGAGCGTATTGCAATGGCGTAACGAATCATGGATTCGGTTTCGGGATATGCCACATGTGGTGATGGAGATCCCGCCGCAGCCCAGGCAAGGAATGTGGCGCAAGGTTTGGGGCGCGTTTGGTAGCTGAAGTGATACAGGCCTTCACGATCAACGGCTTTTGCCTTCACTGCCTTATAGGCAGTGAAGTCGATTGCCGGACGGCGACATTCATCCGGTGATTTTCTGAGCTGCCTATACGGCAGTGAAGACAAACTCATGCGTAGGGGTACTGAGCGCGCATTTCTGAGCTGCCTATACGGCAGTGAAGGACAGCCTGGAGCACGAGCAGCTGATGCTTGATTTCTGAGCTGCCTATACGGCAGTGAAGAAGTGCTGAAGCTTTAGAGAAGCCTGACTGTATTTCTGAGCTGCCTATACGGCAGTGAAGTGCCGCTCTTTTCCATGCTTGCCAGCAGTTGATTTCTGAGCTGCCTATACGGCAGTGAAGTGCCGCAAGCTGGTATTCCGTGTGGGTAATATTTTCTGAGCTGCCTATACGGCAGTGAAGTAGACACTCTGCTCGATAACCCTCCGTTTTCAAAGAAAAATATGCGCCTGAAACCGTTTTACCCCTTTCTTCATCAAGTTTTGTAAGTCATTGATTTTTAAAGAACGAACCTGAGACGAAAAAAAGAGGGTCAAGAAAGGGTTCATTCCTGGCCGTTGTAGACAGGTGTTCAAACACTATGCGACATAGCCGTACCTGTTGATATGTCGCGGCCAAGGCCCCTCCCACGAGAAATCATTGCCCGCGACGGGGCACACTCTTCACTGCGGCATAGGCCACTCAGAAATGCGCCGCTGCTGATATTCGCACTGCCTGCGTCTTGAACCATGCATTTTTCATTGCCCCATCGCGGGCAAGCGCGCTTCTGCGTATTTTCAGAGCGGCATATATGCCTCTTCGCGAATGAATTCGTTCCTGCAATCGTTTGCGAATGGCAAAGTGTTAAAAAACCTGACCAAGTGGTTTATATATTTATCAAGCGTTTTTTATGGCATGACAGGCACAATATTGTAAAAGAATTTGACGGCCATTATTTTGATGTTAATCTCTGCGCGCTTTTTCAGTGGGCCGTTATCTGCCTCGGGAAGTTTCAATACTCCCACCCATTCTGAAAGGCCTCTATCCCGGGTACTGCCAGCGCCTGGATACGAGAGCAGCTACAAGAATTAAAATAAAAACAGTCAGCCAGGTTTTCAGAATATGCGCCGTCAAGAACGCAAAAAATTGCCGCTCCCGTTCATACCCTCCATGCCTTGCGCTTCTCTGCGGGCTGCCTTGTTGCGCTAACTTCAAAAACATCATTGATTCGCTTATGCCTGAGGCCATGCATCTTGTGTCATGCGTTGCCTCACCCGTTGTTGTTCCAGTAGTACTTATAAACAATAAAAAAGGTGCTTAGCACCACAGGGATGTCACACATGACAACAGCTATAAAACAAAGTGCCGAATCCGCTGTATCTATCGTTCAACAGGAAGTCAGAACTTTCCGTTTTGATGACCAACAGTCCAAACTGCTGCATACATTCTCGCAAGAGCTGGCGGCTATTGGCGGGCCGCAAGCTGCGGGCGCAAGGGCCAAGGCTTCTGTCGCGGCCACTGAGTTGAAGTTCTCGATGTCGAAAGAACAATGCGAACTTCTGGGTGCTTATTCCGATGGTCTTATCTCGCTGCTGATATTTGAAGGTTTGCAAAAGATCAGCGATGTCAGCCCTCCCGATGAGTTGCCGGAGCTGGAAGCACTGGAGAATCGAGACGACGTGCTGTGCATGGCCGCACGTAATCAGATCCTGTTGAAGCTTGTGGATAACAGTTCCTTTGCCTATGACATGGACAACGAAGGCAAACTGGTTCGTCTGGTCGCCAACTTCAAAGGCGGTGGCTTGACTAAAATCGAGGCCGAGCCAGAGATAAAGGAACTGAGTTCCCATTCAGGCCTGGCGCTCGGGCCTCATACCGAAGCACCTTACTGGTGTGCCGTGAACGCTCAGGACGGGCATTCGCCTTCACCGTCCTCGCTGATACTGTCAGCCCTCTGGAACCCGAGCCAGGAGCCGACCACCGTCATCCCGCTCCCGCCTGTGCTGGACAAGATCGGTGTAACCCATTGCCTGGCATTGACGACCGGCAGTTTCCAGTTCACTCGCAGCGACTCTTTTGTCAGCGGTAAAGGTGAAGATGGTAAAGGCGTGTCGATTCTGGAGTTCGATAATAAAGTCGGCTTTGCGGCCCGCTTCAATTCATATCGTTTTTCAGTCAATGAAAACGCTTCGCCCTTCGTGAAAAAAGCCTACGCCGCTCTTTGCGACGGTATTAAAGAAAGCACGCCGTATGAGTACGTACTGACTCAGGAGTCGGCCATTATCATCAATAATATTCGGGCCTTGCATTGCCGGGATGTCATCAAGGATAACCGGCGGGTACTGGTCCGTATCTTTGGCATGTCCAAGTTCTCTTCCCCTCTCGTTATTTCAGAGGACCCGCTGTTGCTGCGTGGGTGATTGCGTTGCTCTCGGTTTTGCCGAGATTCTTGAACGGCCAGCCATGCAGATGGCTGGCCTGTATGGGTAATGAGGGAATGTGATGTCTTGGGATTTGATTGGCATGTTGGCGCTCGTGGCTTTTTGCGCCGGTTTTTTTGATGCGATTGCCGGAGGCGGCGGGCTGATAACATTACCGGCACTGTTTCTGGCCGGTGTCGACCCGATCAGTGCAATTGCCACAAACAAGTTCCAGGCGGCTTCGGCAACCATTTCGGCAACGGTCACCTTTGCTCGCAAGGGCATGATCGAATGGCGGGAAGGTCGTTTTCTGGTGCTATGCGGTTTTATTGGCGGTGCCAGTGGTGCGTTACTGGTCAGCTCCATCGACAAGCACTATCTGGAAGTCTGCGTACCGATCATGCTGATTCTGGTTGCGCTTTATTTTGCTTTTTCGCCAAAGATCGGCAATGAAGATCGCCGCAAAAGAATCGGTATTCTATTGTTCTCATTTACCGTTGCGCCTGCCTTGGGTTTTTACGACGGTGTATTTGGCCCTGGTGTCGGTTCGTTCTTCATTGTGGGTTTCGTCCTGCTGTGCGGCCTGGGAATGATGAGAGCAATGAGTTTTACCAAACTGGCCAATGCGTCCTGCAACCTGGGTTCTCTGTCGGTCTTTATCACCAAGGGCGTTATTATCTGGCCGATAGCAATTGCCATGGCCCTGGCGGCCTTCATTGGCGCTCAACTGGGTGCGCGGGCCGCTGTAAAGGTTGGCCCAAAGTTGATCAAACCCATGTTGGTCGTGGTGTGCTGCGCGCTGGCCATTAAACTCTTGAGCGTGGAAACCAACCCGTTGCGCGTTGCATTCATGCACACACTGGCTTCGTTATGATCAATCTGCCGGCGTTAACCCGCGATTCTCGACTTCGGTCCCGGTTGCAGTTCGATGAAACGCCGGCGGGTCCTGCCTGTTATTTTTCACAGGCCTTCGAGGGGTATGAACTTGAAGGTCGAATCCTGTCGAGCACAGCGACGCCAGATGCAATGCCGCAGGTTCTGGCCATTCATGGTGCCCGCTCGGATTACAGCAAACTGAACGGCATTCTGTACCCTTTGCAGGCGTCGGGCGTTGCCAGTTTGAGTTTCAATCTTTCCGGGCACAACACAACAACTGATATCCCGTTAGCAGACACTTCCCTGGCCAATAACCTGCAAGAAGCCTTGCGGTTTGCCGATTGCCTGGGCACAGGTTTCAATACCGTGATCGGCCACAGCATGGGCGGAGCACTGGCCCTGAAAGTGGCTGAAGCCCACAGAACCCGCGTCAAGAAGGTCGTCCTGTTTTGCCCTGCCCTGTATGCAGATGCGGCGTATCAACAACCGTTTGGCGAGCCGTTCAAACGTGCCATTTCGGTCCCCTGTAACTTTCTCGACTCATCGTCGCTTGAGTTCCTGCGCGATTTCGAGGGAGAACTCATGCTGGTAATCGGCGAGTTCGATGGTCTTGAATCCACGGCTTTCGGCAAAGTTGTCGGTACATCGGTGGGGGCAGTGACAATAGATCAGGGCACGCCGCAAGAACGCATCATCAATAGCGCGATTCCTTATGAAGTGATCGAAGCCATTGAAAAGAACCTGCGTCCCCATCAGTTCAAAAAGCATGTTCTGCCCGGATGCGACCATGCTGTTTCGGCCTGGTTTCGCAATAACCCGGAATATGCGCAGCAACTTTCGTTAGAGATTTCAGGCTTCATCAATAGCTGAACTCGCCGACAGAATGCCCACTCGCTCTTTTCGACTGGTCTATCGTTGAACCTGATCGCCCCATGAAGGGACGGCCGTTCAGAACATGGAGAAGTCTATGAAGAAGCTGGTGATGGCGACATTCGCTGCAACTCTACTGCTGGGTAGCGTCACGGCTCCGGCCCTTGCCGAGAGCGAGCTGGAGAAAGGCGTCCGGCACGATGCCCGTGAAGTGGAAAAGGGTGTCAAACATGACGCCGAAGAAGTCGACAAAGGTGCCAAGCACGACGATGAAGAACGCCATAAGGCGGACAAGCATGTCGACAAGGAAGAGAAGAAACTTCTCTGACCTGCCCTGGATATCCAGAACCTGGCCGTCAGCCAAGAACTGACGGCCGGGTAATATTACTCGCCCTTCTCGTCTTTCACTTTCTGCGCCACTTCACCGGCCATGGAAGTTGTCACTACGCCCCCCACACCTGGCACGACTCGCGTGACGGTTTCGTTGACGGAGGTGCTGATAGTGCGGGTGTATTCCTCAATCTGAATGCCGCCACGCATGTGGGCAGAAACCACTTGAGGCGTAAGAACCGTACGGGTGATGGTGGAGCTGATGGTGCGGAACAGGTTGCCCAAGGCTGAAACGATGGAAATGACGGTCAGCGCCGCAAAGGGAATCGAGAGCCACATGATGCTCATCTTGAACAGCGCATTCCGGGTGGTCAGCCCGTTGAGGCTTCGGCAATAGATGATCGCAGCCACCAGATAAGCACTGGCAAGTACGGCAATAGCCAGCGGGTCACGAATATCGAAGGCCAGTCGGGCAAGCAGCAGGCCGTAAATGACCACACTGGTGAGCACATCCGGGATCAGGCTTTTCAGGCCATCCACAGCTTTGGAGATGTTGTAGATCACAAAACCGATCACCACGATCCAGCCAATCACCGGGATGACAGCCAGTGCCATGATCAGCACTGACAACAGCAGGCCACGGATGATGCCGTGATGCAGGTTGTTCTTGATCAGGAAATAGACGAAGTAGCTACAGGAAAACAGCGCAATCAATGCGAATGAAACGCCAGCGGCTTCGGGTTGCAGAAAAAAGCTCAGGCAGCCCACGACGAGCATGAAGGCCAGACACAGGTAACCACTTTGATTCATTGATGTTCGTCCATGACGGAAGCTCTGCGCATCCTGCGAGGTTGGGCCGAGCCGTGATTGAAGTTACAGCGGTATCGGCGTGACATCATTCATCTTTAAAAGTAATCCATCGCTCTCACTTCAACGACGCCTCAAGAAACCCCACCAGCGCCTGCATCCGCGCACTGCGGTGCTTGCGCGAGGGCACCAGCAAAAGAATCGGCGCGCTCTCGAACGACCAGTCCGCCAGTACCCGAACAAGGGCGCCGCTCTGGATGGCATCGTTTACATCCCACTCGGAGCGCAGGACCAACCCTTGATCCTGCTCGGCCCAACGGCGCGCAACGCTGCCATCGTTGCAGAGCATCGCAGGCTCGATACGCAGCGTATGCCGGGCGGTCTGTTTGCGCAGGTGCCAGAGCGTGACGTCTTCTTCGTTCTCGCGAATGCAGATGCAACGATGGTTAGCCAGTTCGGCCGGGCTCTGCGGTACACCGTAAGTTTTCAGGTATTGCGGGCTGGCACACAGCCAACGCTCGTTTTGCACCAGCGTGCGGGCAACCCATGAGCTGTCATTGATGCTGCCGATATGGATCACGGCGTCGCTGTCGTGCCGATCCGGCCAAGGGGTTTCGCGCAGGTCCAGATGCAGGCGCAGCCCTGGGTGCAGCTTCGCAAACCGGGCCAGCAGTGGCGCGATGCGTTGGCGACCGTAGCCGAAGGGCGCGGCGAGTCGCAGGGTGCCGCTCAACTGATCATCGGGCTGCTTGAAAGACTCGGGCAGTGCTTCCAGCCGCTCCAGCAAGGCTGCGCTTTCTTTGGCAAAACGCTCGCCTTCCGCCGTCAGGCTCAGGCGTCGGGCATCCCGATTGGCCAGGTTGGAACCCAGCAAAGCCTCCAGCTTGCGCAAGCGCATGGACAGCGCCGGAGGTGAAACATTGAGGGTTCTGGCGGCTGCGCTCAGGGATTCGGAGCGCGCCAGGGTCACGGCCAGACGCAGATCTTCGATGGTGATCATTCAATTTTACTTAATCATAAGTGACAGCCGATTTAACCATGGATTTACGGTTGATCAGTAGAGTGAGGCCATCAGTCGACATTGGAGAACCGACCATGCCCACCGCTCTCTCTACTCTTGAAACGCCTGCCGCGATCATTGATGTGGCCAGAATGCAGCGCAATATCCAGCGTATGCAGCAGCGCATGGACGGCCTGGGCGTTCGCCTGCGCCCCCATGTCAAAACCAGCAAGTGCCTGCCGGTGATCGAGGCGCAGATAGCAGCAGGTGCCAGTGGTGTCACGGTGTCGACCCTGAAAGAAGCCGCGCACTGCTTTGCGGCCGGGATCACTGACATTCTCTACGCGGTCGCCATGGTGCCCGGCAAGTTAGCTCAAGCGCTGGTGCTCAAACGTCAGGGTTGCAAGCTGAGCATCATCACCGACAGCGTTGCCGGAGCTCAGGCCATCGTCGCTTTTGGCCAGGAGCGAGGTGAGGTGCTGGACGTCTGGATTGAAGTCGACAGCGATGGCCATCGCTCTGGAATCAAGTGCGACGACGATGTGCTGATCGAGGTCGCGCAGGTGCTGCATGACGGCGGAATGCATCTCGTCGGGGTCATGACTCATGCAGGCTCCAGCTATGAACTGAACACCGCCCAAGCCCTGCAACGGTTGGCCGAGCAAGAGCGTTATCAGTGCGTCAGCGCCGCCGAGCGGATTCGGGCGGCAGGGCTGCCGTGCCCGCAGGTGAGTGTAGGCTCGACACCCACCGCGCTGTCGGCTGCCGATCTGCAAGGCGTCACCGAAGTGCGTGCCGGGGTCTATGTGTTCTTTGATCTGGTGATGCATAACGTCGGCGTGTGCCAGGCCGATGAACTGGCCTTGAGCGTGCTGACCACGGTCATCGGCCATCAACTGGACAAGGGCTGGGTGATTACCGACTCGGGCTGGATGGCCATGAGCCGCGACCGTGGCACGCAACGTCAGCAGCAGGATTTCGCCTATGGCCAGGTGTGCAGCGAAGACGGCCAATGGATCGACGGCACCCTGCTGCACAGCGCCAACCAAGAGCACGGCATAGTGACTCTGCAAGCATCAGCAGGCAGCGACCTGACCGCCCTCTTCCCGATAGGCAGCCGCCTGCGCATCCTGCCGAACCATGCCTGCGCGACGGGTGCGCAATTTCCTCATTACCACGCCCTTGATGCCAATAGCGAAACGCACATCTGGAGTCGTCTGCATGGCTGGTAAACCGATCGACCTGGTCCACACCCCGAATGCTGCGGCACCGGGCGGGCATTATTCACAGGCCGTGCGTCATCAAGGCTTATTGTGGGTGTCCGGCCAGTTACCGGTACGCGCCGATGGCAACCACAGTGTCGATGAGCCTTTCGAGGTCCAGGCCGCCATTGCCCTGAATAACCTGCTGGCGATTATCGAAAAGGCCGGCAGTGGCGCAGATGATCTTCTGAAGGTGACCGTCTATATCGTCGGCATCGAACACTGGCCCGCGTTCGATCAACTCTATGCCCGCTGCCTGGGCCAACATCGCCCGGCACGCGCGGTGGTGCCCGTGCCGGTTTTGCATCATGGGTATCTGATTGAGATCGAGGCGGTTGCGCGGTGTGAGGACTGACGTCAACGCAGGAACCCGGCCCATGCCGACACCAGCAACAACACCGCCATGCCACGGTTCAGCCGCTGCATGGCCTGCCCGGACTTGAGCAGCCGCGCCGATCCACGGCCCAGCAATGCCCAGCACGCCATGCAGGGCAGCGATACCAGGAAGAACACCAGCGCCAGATCGACCACCGTGCCCTGGCTGAAGACACTGACGACCGCCAGCGCCATCATCCATGTCTTGGGGTTGACCACTTGCAGGCCTGCCGCGCCGACAAAACCGAGCCGTTGCTGTTTGTCGTCCTGCTCGATGGTGCTGGCACTGGTGAAAATCTTCCACGCCAGCCAGGTCAACCACGCCACACCGACAACCGACATCAGCGTCTGAGCACCCGGAATCTGTACCAGAGAACGTCCCACGCCAGTCCCGACCACCAGCACCAGTGCCGCTGCGCCCATGCAGCCACCGAAAATGATCGGCAGGCTGGCCCGCAGGCCATAACGGGCGCTGTTGCTCAGGACCAGAATATTGGTCGGGCCAGGGGTAATCGAGGAAACAAAGGCAAACAGCAGGAAGGACAACATGAGCACAACTCCGGAAGCGGGATGCGCTCATGCTCGCCCGGTATGCGGCCTTAGTCTGGAAGATCCGTGCAGCGGTTTCGATAGGCCGATGGTGTCATGCCGTTGGCTCGCAGAAACCATCGACCCAGGTGGCTCTGATCGGCAAAACCCAGGTCACTGGCAACCTGAACGGGCAACGCTCCGGCAGCCAGCATCCTTCGGGCCTGGGCCAGACGCAGTTGCACAAGATAGGCATGGGGTGGCAAGCCAAATGCCGACTTGAAGGCACGACTCAGACGAAAACGATCCACGCCGCAGACCTGAGCCAGCTCATCAAGGCCAAGATCGCGTCGAAAGTTGGCATGCAGATAGTCACGGGCGCGCAAGGCGACCTGTGGCAGGCGCGGGTCCTGATTCTGCCGAAGCCGCCAGCGCAGATTGCCGGTAAGCCGCTCCAGCAATCCATCGAGCGCGCTTTGCCGGAACAACCGCGTTTCCTGCCCATGCAGAGCGGCAAAAGCAAAAAGAGTGGCGTTGGTCAGTCGCGGGTCGCTTGCCAGAGTGCTGGCGAACCCCAGTTGATAGCCATCCGGCGCGTCTTCAAACAGCGAGGGCAACTCACGGGCCACCCAGTCCGGGTCGAGGTAAAGCATCCGGTACGTAAAGCCGTCTGCACTTGGCGCATCCCCATCATGAATCTCCCCCGGCTCCAGCATGAACACCTGCCCCGGCGTACAGGCATAACGCTGCCGCCGACAATGAAACTGCTGCACACCCTGCTCCGTGACACCCACCAGATAACTGTCATGCCAATGCGGATCGTAAACATGAGCATTCCCCTGGAAATGGGCATGCAACGTCTCGATACCGGTGTCGCGGTCCTGAGCAAGATTGATCCAGTTGCTCTGAGTCATGGTGGGCTTACAGGGTTTGGGGTCGGGTTGAGTGTTATCGCGTATGGGAGGCGGGAAGTCTAGAAGGTTTGTGCAGGGTTGGCTGATCACTGCCCTCAAAACCTGTAGGACCGGACTCATCCGGGAAAGGGGTATTTCAAACGACATATCTATGTCGGACGTACCCTTTCGCGAATGAATCCGCCTACCGAGTAAGGCGGATCAGTTAAGGTCATGAATTACTTTGTGGGAGGCAGCTTGCTGGCGACTTCAGTGTCATGCAGGCAGCTTAGAAACGCCTGGGTGAATACCTGCTCGACCGAGTCGAGTTCACTGCCGTGTAGCCAAATTTCTGAGCTGCCTATACGGCAGTGAAGGATCAATCGCACAAGCGTGATACGCCCAGGATTTTCTGAGCTGCCTATACGGCAGTGAAGGCACAACGCTTCTGTTGAGCAGTCTTTCTACTTTTCTGAGCTGCCTATACGGCAGTGAAGTGCTATGCCTGGCACAAATACCATCTCTAGCATTTCTGAGCTGCCTATACGGCAGTGAAGTTCGGATATAGCCCTGACTTGATCGGCAGAAATTTCTGAGCTGCCTATACGGCAGTGAAGCCGGTCAAGGTCGAGCGGTTGCCGCCGGTCAATTTCTGAGCTGCCTATACGGCAGTGAAGGTGAAGTGCCGCACGTCACCATCAATTTCTAATTTCTGAGCTGCCTATACGGCAGTGAAGCTGCTGTTGCGGCGGGGCTTGGCGTTGCTGTGTTTCTGAGCTGCCTATACGGCAGTGAAGAATCACTGAATTCGAGGCAAAAAAAAGAACCTTTTCTGAGCTGCCTATACGGCAGTGAAGACGAGATTGCGGCATTTTTATTGCCCTCAGTTTTTCTGAGCTGCCTATACGGCAGTGAAGGAAAAAGCCGCCAAGCTCGCTGCTGCCGCAGTTTTCTGAGCTGCCTATACGGCAGTGAAGTAGACACTCTGCTAGATAACCTACAGTTTTCAAAGAAAAATATGCACCAAAAGCTGTTTTACCCTTTTTTTTACCGAGTTTTGTAAGTCATTGATTTTTAAAGAACGAATCTGAGGCGAAAAAAAGAGGGTCAAAAAAGGGTTCATTGCTGGTGCATTTCTGTCTGAGCACTGTCGCGGCCAAGGCCCCTTCCACGAAAATGTATTGCCCTCGATACCTTGTCGCAGATAAATCAAATCCCCGTGGGAGGGGCTTGCCCGCGACAAGGCAACACACGGTGACTCTCGCAGTGCTGGCACCATTGTCGGGAGGCCTTGCGCTGCGGTTGTTCGGTAATCGAGGGACGATGAGGCCGCGAGTCTGGATCAATTGCTGATCCTGACCCTCTTTTTTTCGCCCACCATGCACCCTTTTAAAATCAATCACTTACAGAACCGACGAAAAAAAGGGGTAAAACGATCGCAAGCTCATATTTTTCTTTGAAAACGTAAGGTTATCGAGCAGAGTGTCTACTTCACTGCCGTATAGGCAGCTCAGAAAAGTTACAAACACAATGGGCACAATTCTGGGATCTTCACTGCCGTATAGGCAGCTCAGAAAGTTGGGTGTTCGGTGAAGTCGACCAAAAGACGCTTCACTGCCGTATAGGCAGCTCAGAAAAAAATAGCTATTAGCCGTTTCGCGCAAATCATCTTCACTGCCGTATAGGCAGCTCAGAAAACGGCGAGCTGATGGACAAGTCTCTGGCCAGTCTTCACTGCCGTATAGGCAGCTCAGAAATCAGGTGAGCGCCGCCCTCGCCGGAGGGAGCGCTTCACTGCCGTATAGGAAGCTCAGAAAAACAACGCACCACATTAAAGAAATACAAGAAACTTCACTGCCGTATAGGCAGCTCAGAAAAACCTGGAGGACGCCAACCTGAGTGGCGCCAACTTCACTGCCGTATAGGCAGCTCAGAAAAACCTGCGCGACGCCTACCTGAGCGGCGCCTACTTCACTGCCGTATAGGCAGCTCAGAAATACGACCCGGTCACTAACGGTCATCTGCTCTGATCAACTGCCGAACAGGCAGCTCAACACCAATCAAATCACACGGCCACTCAATCCATAACCAACTGATTTACATAAATTTAAAGCACTCACTGTAGGAGCGCGCTTGCCCGCGACGGCAATATTCCTGACGACAGATGTGTATCGACTCTGTCTATGCCGTCGCGGGCAAGCACTCTCCTACGGCCCTTTCCGTAACGCCCTTCGTACACAAATCACGGACTGGTCTTTCTGACACCCTGCCGCTCCCCAACTCAAAAAACATAAAGCACCGCCCTACGCTATCGGCTATATATGTTTTCTCTCACCGGCCTAGTGCCATTAGTGGTAGTGCTTCTTTCATGGATGACATCAGTTCTTCGGATCTCAAGACGATCCTGCATTCCAAACGCGCGAATATTTATTACCTGCAGCATTGCCGGGTATTGGTGAATGGCGGGCGGGTCGAGTATGTGACGGATGCGGGCAAACAGTCGCTGTACTGGAATATCCCCATCGCCAATACCACGACTGTACTACTCGGCACCGGCACTTCGGTGACCCAGGCGGCGATGCGTGAATTGGCCAAGGCAGGTGTGCTGGTCGGTTTTTGCGGAGGTGGCGGCACGCCGTTATTCAGTGCGAACGAGATCGATATCGAGGTCGCATGGTTCTCGCCACAAAGCGAATATCGACCGACCGAATACCTGCAACGCTGGGTCGCCTTCTGGTTCAAGAATGATCTGCGACTTGAGGCCGCCAAGGCTTTTCAGCGGTTGCGGCTGGCACACATCCGGCGTCAATGGATCGAGCACAAGGCTTTCGCCAAGGCCGGTTTCAAAGTCGATCCGGCTGAGCTGGACAGCGCACTCGGGCAATCTCTCGTAGCCCTGAACAACGCTCCAGACCACACCTTTCTGCTGACCGAAGAAGCCCGGCTGACCAAACGCCTCTTCAAACTCGCGGCCACGGCAATGAAATATGGGGATTTCGTGCGGGCCAAGCGTGGCGCAGGTGGCGACCCGGCCAACCGGTTTCTCGATCACGGCAATTACCTCGCTTATGGCCTGGCCGCAACGGCCACTTGGGTGCTGGGCCTGCCCCATGGTCTGGCGGTGCTGCACGGCAAGACCCGGCGCGGCGGGTTGGTGTTCGATGCCGCTGATCTGGTCAAGGACGGGCTGATCTTGCCGCAAGCCTTTATCTCGGCCATGCGCGGCGACGATGAGCAGGCATTCCGTCAGGCCTGCATCGAGAACCTGACCCGCAGCGAAGCACTGGATTTCATGATCGACAGCCTCAAGGACGTTGCCGAGCAACTGGGAGGCAGCGTCGCGTGAATATTCTGCTTATCTGCCAGTGCGACAAGCGAGCCTTGGTGGAAACCCGGCGCATCCTGGATCAGTTCGCCGAACGTCGTGGCGAGCGCACCTGGCAAACGCCGATCACTCAGGCCGGTCTCGACACCTTGCGCCGCCTGTTGAGAAAAAGCGCACGCCGCAACACGGCGGTGGCCTGTCACTGGATCAGAGGGCTGGACCATAGCGAGTTGCTGTGGATTGTCGGTGATGCCAGCCGTTTCAATGAACAGGGCGCCGTACCGACCAACGTCACGCGCCGAAATGTGTTGCGCAAGGGCGATGAAAACGACTGGCACACAGGCGAAGACATCACCTTGCTTGCGCAGATGGCCGCGTTACTGCACGACCTTGGCAAATCCAGCATCGCTTTTCAGCACCGCCTGACAAGCGACATCCGCGAGAAAAACCTTTATCGCCACGAGTGGGTTTCGCTGCGGCTTTTTCTGGCGTTTGTCGGGCGCGACTCCGACGAAACCTGGCTCAGACGTCTGGCCAAACCCGACTCACTGGACGATGCCAGCTGGCTGGCTGAAGGCCGATATCTGCGCGATGGTCTTGACCCCGACACGCCGCCTCCTTTTCGCCAATTGCCACCACTGGCGGCAGCGATTGCCTGGCTGGTCGTGACTCACCATCGCTTGCCGACAAAGCCTTTTGAGGATTATCTGGGCGACGAAAAGCTCTGGTTCGGCAAGCCATCGCGCAACATATCCACAGCATCGCTGAGCAATATTCTGGATGGCATCACCCACGAGTGGAACGAGCTGAAACGCCCTGCCGAACCGGGCGAGATAAAGCCTTACTGGCAGTTCGAGCACGGTTTACCGGTGACGCTGCCCAAATGGCGCACCCAGGCAGCGAAACTGGCTACTCGCCTGTTAGCACTGCTGGGCAAGGCAGGCAAAGGCGACTGGCTGAATAACCCTTATGTCATGCATGTGTCACGCATGAGCCTGATGCTGGCTGACCATCATTACTCCGGCATCAGGGCTAACGACTCAGGCCAGCGCGTCAAAGGCGATGCGCAATGCCTGCTCTACGCCAATACCGAAGACGGCAAGCTCAAACAGAAGCTGGATGAACATTTGCTGGGCGTGGCACGTCTTGCGGGCACCATCGTTCATGGGCTGCCGGGTTTCGAGCGTCATCTGCCACGCCTTGCAAAGCACAAAGGGCTGCGCAAACGCAGTGGCTCGGGACGCTTCGAGTGGCAGGACAAAGCCAGCGATGCCGCCACCAGCCTGCGTGACAGGTCAGTCGAGCACGGAGCATTCATCGTCAATATGGCTTCCACCGGCTGCGGCAAGACTCTCGCCAACGCCCGCATCATGAATGCACTGGCCGACCCGCAACTGGGGTTTCGCTGCACCTTCGCCTTGGGCCTGCGCACGCTGACGCTGCAGACCGGGGCCAGCTATCGCCAGGATCTGCACCTGAACGAAGACGAACTGGCCGTGCATGTCGGCGGCTCGGCCAGCAAAGCCTTGTTCAAGTTCCACCAGAAGCAGGCGGAGCAAACAGGCTCGGGCTCGGTGCAGGCCTTGATCGAAGAAGACAGCCACGTTTTGTACGAAGGCCAGTCGAGCGATCACGGTCTGCTTTCCAAAGCCATGGCCAATCAGGACATACGCTCGCTGCTCAGCGCGCCCATGCTGGTCTGCACCATCGATCATCTGATGCCCGCCACCGAAGCCCAGCGCTCGGGCCGCCAGATCGCGCCGATGTTGCGCATGATGAGCAGCGATCTGGTGCTCGATGAACTGGACGACTTCGACCTGTCTGATTTGCCCGCCCTGACCCGCCTGATGCATTGGGCAGGCATGCTCGGCACGCGGGTCTTGCTGTCATCGGCAACATTGCCGCCGGCGCTGGTGGACGGGATGTTTCAGGCCTATCGAGCAGGTCGTGTGCATTATCGACGCAACCGCGGCTCCCATGACCATCAGACTTATTCACCATCAGATGTAGCGTGCCTGTGGGTGGATGAGTTCAGCGCCCACGGCACGACCTGCGCTGATATCCAGCACTTTCTCGCCGAGCATGAAGCCTTCGTGCAGCGTCGTGTTGAAGAACTGGGCAAAGCCGAGCCGCGAAGATGCGGTGAGCTGATACCGCTGAATATCACAGCCAAAAAACCGGACGCCATTCGTGTCGAGTTCGCCAGGCATGTGCGCAGCGCCATGCTTGAGGCCCATGCCCGACACGCAGAAACCTGCCCGCACAGCGGCAAGCGGGTCAGCTTCGGTCTGGTGCGCATGGCCAATATCGAGCCGCTGTTCGATACCGCTCTGGCGTTGTTTCAGGCAGGCGCTCCTGAGGATTACCGCATCCATTTATGCGTTTACCATTCGCGCTTTCCGCTACTGCTGCGCTCGGCCATCGAAGCGCAACTGGACGCCAGCCTGAACCGGCGCAAGCGTGAAGCGGTTTATGGGCTGCCGGGAATCAGGCAAGCCATCGATCAGTCTCCCGAGCAGAACCATCTGTTTGTGGTGCTGGGCTCGCCGGTGACGGAAGTCGGTCGTGATCACGATTATGACTGGGCCATCGTAGAGCCGTCGTCCATGCGCTCACTCATTCAGTTGGCCGGGCGCATACAGCGACATCGCAACGAGCCGTGCAATACGCCCAATGTGCTTATCTTCGATGCCAACCTGCGACACTTTGAACACCCGCAGGCAGCCGCTTTTGTGCAGCCGGGTTTCGAGAACAAAAATGGCACGCTTGATGATCCGTTCAGGCTGATGACTCATCGGCTTGGCAAGCTGCTGAAAGAGGATGAATACAAGACCCTTACAGCCCTCCCGCGCATCCAGCCGCGACCAGCTCAGGAGTGGCAGGCCAAGAAAAGCCTGGTGGATCTCGAACATAGTCGGCTTGCGGCACAAATGCTGCCCAAGGATCACAACCCAGTCTCGAAAACCGCATTCAGCCTGGATGCCGCCTGCGCCTGGCAGTATCCACAGGCTTCACTGACCTGGATCTTGCCGCAGCATCAGCCCTTCCGCGAACAGACCACACAGGAAACCGAACTGGTGTTTCTGCCTGATGAGGATGAAGAGCAACTTGTGCTGCATCGCATTCATGAAGAAGCAAAACGCGGCAAGCCTGCAATTCATACCCTAGCCCAGAGCGAACTCACCACTATTGACCTCGACAACTTGCTTGGCCCACGGATAACCCCTTGGGGTCGGCATGACTTGATGGAGCTGCTTGTTGAACAGGCAGAGGCTCAAGGCCTCTCCCTTGAGAGATGTACCGAGAAATTCACCTCGGTCAGCGTGCGTGAAAGCCGGTTTGGGTGGAGGTATCACCCGGTTTTGGGGTTTGGGAGAAAAACATAACGGGGCTGCGAGAACCCCGTTATTGGAGGGTGGAGCTGCCTATTCGGCAGTATTCAATGACTTAGTCACTAACATTATTTACTGAGCTGCCTGTACGGCAGTGAAAAGGACACCTTGTTTGAGCGGCATCCGCTCAAAAAGAAAATAGCACTCCTGACCGTTTGTGCGTTTTAAACAGGTGTGGACAGTACCCACAAAAGGCACTGCTGAGAACACCGGCCTTACGTATAGGCTGTAAATGCATTGCTATCTCGAATCAACAACTGCATGAGCTTGGGATGGATAAATAGCTTTTCCTTACCGATCTGGACTTCTCGCAGGACGCCAATCATCACTAATTCCTTGAGTTGACGAGAGGCTGCCTGACGCTGGACGATCTGTTTTTCAACCACGTTACCGATACGACAGTAGGGCTGTTCAAAAATGACGTCTACCAATTCACGTGAATAGGTTTTGGGTAATTGCTCACGAACGAAATGAGTAGTGTGCTCGGACAGGCTACGAATGGCTGCAATCTTTGCCGTGGTCCAGCGAGCAGTTTCTTCCACCGCCCTCAACATGAAAAGTAACCAGGGCTCCCAAGCTTGCTCGCGGGTAACCTCAAGCAACAACCTGTAGTAATCGGCCCGATGCATGATGATGTATCGACTGAGATAAAGAATGGGCAGGTTCAGTAAACCTTCCTGTATCAGGTAAAGCGTATTGAGAACACGGCCGGTACGACCATTCCCGTCGGTAAATGGATGGATAGCCTCAAACTGATAATGCCCGACAGCCATGCGCACCAAAGGGTCCAGATCGGTTTCGTTGTGCAGGAACCGCTCCCAATTGGCGAGCAGATCGCGTAGATGGCTTTCGCCTTCAGGTGGGGTGTAAATGATTTCCCCCGTACGATCATTCGTCAGTTGTGTGCCTGGCGTGCGACGGATATCCATATCCACACCCTTGAGCGTGCGACAGATTTCAACGGCTGTGCCGGTAGATAAAGGCCGTTGTGCCAACGATAGATACCCACGATGAAGGGCTGTGCGATAGCGCAGTGCTTCTTTGGTGGAGGGGTCAGCATTGCTTTCATGGCCCTGTGCATGCTGAAAAAGTAAATCTGTCGTGGTGACAATACTTTCGATTTCCGAACTGTCCTTTGCCTCCAGCAAAGGAAGAGTGTTTATAAGCATCGTCTGGTTGGGAATCAACTCCGCAGCTTGCTTCAACTCTGCCAGTGCCGCACGCGCCTCGATACAGAGCTTGAGAACCGCACGGGTTTCAAGCTCGGCCACTGGCGGCACCAACGGCAATTGGTTGTAGGGGCTGCCCGCCTGCCAAGGCAACAAGGGAGAGTGCATGAGGAAGTCCTGAAAATTTTCAGACTGACTTTTAGCACGCATAGTCTACGTGTCGCAATTGATGGCCTTTGACGACACGTCACGATGTCATGTCGCATTTTTTAGATTTTAGCGACATGTTATGACGTCATGTCGCCCAGAGCGACATATAGCTCTCATATGTTTTTGAATTTGATCTATGGCGACATATGCCACGGTAATAGCTGGACACAGCTTGCCATGAGAAATCTTTGATGACTCTAGAAGGCCGAAAAACTGTCTGGATGAATAAAGCGTGTAGAGCAGATTCGGTTGATTTTTTAATTATTAATATTATGGCTGGATGAATTCAAAAAACCGTCTACATTCCAATTTATGGAGCGCTGCACGGCTTCATATGCGCACTCGCTGACCAGCACCAGCCCCCTTGAACAAGGAAGGAGGAAAAACGATGCATCTCAAACGTCGGCTCAGAAGATCGTAGGAGCAAAAGCTCCCCCCAACCATTATCACCGCAGCGTACACAACGTGTTGCTGCGGTGATTCTACATACGAGGCATCCGCCAAGTCGATTTTTAAAGGTTCCGAACATGGATGAAGGATCTAGGCCCTCGCCCCGCTCCACCCTTTTTCGTGCCGCCATCACTGCCTTTATCAATGAGCGCAAAGAAGCAAAGCTCAAGGGCAGTGACGAGGGCGACAGTAATCAAACTGCCAGCAAATATGATTACGCCACCTGGCTGGCTGATGCCGCCCGCCGGGTCACTCAGATTCAGGCAGTGACTCATGTGCTCAAGGCCACGCATCCCGATGCTCGGGGCAGTAGCCTGCATGTCGTGCCGCAATCGCTGCATCAACATGCCGAGGTAGGCAGCCATGTATTGGGCGGAGTGTATGCCGACGATATCGTTGGCAATGCTGCCGCTCTCGATGTGTACAAGTTTCTCAAGATAGAAGTCGAAGGCCGTCGTCTGCTGGACTGGCTGCAAGCCAATGATCCAGACCTGCTCAATGCATTGAATGATGATGAAGCCACTGCTCATGAGTGGGCATCGGCATTCAAGGGCCTGATCCGATCAGCCTCTACACTGGCTTCTCACACCATGGCCAAGCAGGTTTACTGGAGCGTTTCCGGTGATCCGACTGACAACTCGGGCTTTCATCTCTTGCAGCCCTTGTTCGCCAGCAGCCTTGCCCATGCGGTACATCAGAACATCAACGATGCGCGCTTCGGTGAAGCCAACAAGGCAGCCCGGCAGGCCAGACGAGACAAACAGCTTCACGATGGCCAATACCGCGATTACCGCAATCTGGTCACCCGCAAGCTGGGTGGCACCAAGCCGCAGAACATCAGCCAGCTCAACAGCGAGCGCGGTGGGGTGAATTATCTGCTGGCCTCAATACCACCTATATGGAAGCAAAACAGACTACGTGACTTTCTCAAGATCGAAACGGCACTGGATCGTTTTGAGCATTTTGAAGGCGTGAGCGAACAGATAGATGCTTTATGTAAGCTACTGAAAAGTGACCCGCCCCAAACGCTGCCAACTCGTAATGCCCGCAAGAAAATCGAACACGCCTTGAACCAGTCACTGGCAGCCTTCGGCGTTACAAGTCGCGAACTGATAGAACCGGGCTGGAGCCGTCACACTGACTGCGAACTGCCGTTATGCGAACAACTCTGGCTCGACCCTGGCCGCATCGATATGCCTTTGCGCGACGATCATCTTGATGAGGATCAGGCATTTATCGCGGCCTTTGAGCGCAATGACTGGCCCGATCAGGTCGCCAAGCGCTTTGGCCAATGGCTGAACGCGATCCTGCGCGATATCGGTTTGCCTGTCGGCGATGTGGAGCTGCGACACTGGACAAAACAGGCAATCATTGAGGCTGACTCTTTCATGCCGATCACTGGTCGGGAGAGCGCCAATGGCTGACTGCCCCTCGTTCACTCACCTGCTGGTTATCCCACGTATTCGCGTGCAGAACGCCAACTCCATTTCCAGCCCGCTGACCCACGGTTTTCCGTCGATGACGGCATTCCTGGGCCTGATGTGGGCACTCGAACGCAAGACCCACGATGCAGGCCTGGACCTGAAATTCAAGACTGTCGGCGTCGTTGTGCATCATCACGAAGAGCAAATTACCGACAGCAAATACGTGAGTGCCTTGCGCCTGACCCGCAACCCCGTCAACAAGGACGGCAGCACCGCCGCAATTGTAGAGGAAGGCCGGATGCATATGGAGATCAGCCTTGTGTTCGGAGTGCAAGGCGACACGTTGCCGACCGATAGTGAAGCCACGCTGTTGATCGCCCGACAAGTACGCGATCAGCTTTCGCAAATGCGTATTGCAGGCGGCAGTGTGGTTCCGTCCAGTGCGCCGCCCTACAAGCAGCAGCCTTTCTTGGCGCTCATGCCCAAAGAAGAGAGCGACAGGCAAGAGTTGTTCAGCAAAATCCGCTTGCGCCTGCTGCCGGGCTTTGCGCTGGTTGATCGTCAGGATTTGCTCGAAAAGCGGCATGACGCACTAAAGGAAAACGATCCCGATGCATCCTCGCTCGACGCCTGGCTGTCGTTATCACGCATCAACTGGCACAGCGTTGCCAACGAGGATCCGGACAAGAAGCCCAAGTGGGTCAGCGATAAAAAGGGCGAAGGCTGGATAGTGCCCATTCCTGTCGGCTATGGCGCGTTGAGTGATGTGCTAGCCGCTGGTTCGGTGGCTAACGCCCGCGATGGGCAAACCGAGTTCTGTTTCGTCGAAAGCCTGTATGGCATCGGTGAATGGATCAGCCCCCATCGCCTGCACAAACCAGAACACCTGCTCTGGTACGCCGACTCGCAACCCAATGATGGCCTCTATCGCTGCGCCAACGACTATTGCCCTACTGTTTTGCACGACTTCGACTGACTGCTGACCATCTTCCTAAAAGGTATTTGAACATGGCTAACGACACTCTCAAGACCGCTTCCGTTCTGGCTTTCGAGCGCAAGCTCGATCCTTCCGATGCGCTGTTTCATTCAGGCGACTGGCAGTCTCGCGAAAGCTGGACGCCGGTGGAAGTTCGTGAAAAATCGGTACGTGGCACCATTTCCAACCGCCTGAAAACCAAAGACCTGGACCCGGCCAAACTGGATGCCCAGATCGAAAAGCCCAACCTGCAAACCGTGGATGTCGCCGCCCTGCCCCACGATGCCGACACCCTGCGGGTCAGCTTTACCCTGCGCATCCTGAGTGGCACCGGCCAGCCTTCGGCCTGCAACGACACCGAATATCGCGACAAGCTGCTTGCTACTGTAAAAAGCTACGTAGACGGCAATGGCTTCGATGAACTGGCACGCCGCTATGCCCATAACCTGGCCAACGGTCGTTTCCTGTGGCGCAATCGCATCGGTGCCGAGCAGGTGCAAGTGGAAGTCGCTCATCGGGTGGATGGCAAGGATGCGTCGAAATGGGCTTTCGATGGTCTGGCGCTGTCTCTGCGGGACTTCAACACCAGCGCTGAAAACACCAAGGCATTGGGCGAACTGACGCAATTGATCGCCAGCGGTCTGGCCGGTAAACAGCATGTGCTGCTGGGCGTGACGGCGTATGTACGCATCGGCGCGGGGCAGGAAGTCTTCCCTTCGCAAGAACTGATTCTGGACCGATCCAGCGGCACCAAAAGCAAGACGCTCTATCAGGTCGGCGGTATCGCGGGCATTCACTCGCAAAAGATAGGTAACGCCATTCGCAGCATCGACACCTGGTATCAGGAAGCCGATATCAACGGCCCGATTGCCGTAGAACCCTATGGCTCGGTCACCACGCAGGGCAAGGCTTATCGCCAGCCTCGCAGCACCAAGGATGATTTCTACACCCTGCTCGACGGCTGGGTGCTCAAGGACAAGGTGCCAGAGCTGGATCAGCAGCATTTCGTCATCGCGACCCTGATTCGTGGCGGCGTATTCGGTGAGGCGGGCTAAGCCATGGATCACTACCTCGACCTGCAATTACTGCCCGATCCGGAGTTTGCAGCCACGCAACTGATGAGCGCGCTGATGTCCAAGCTGCATCGCGGTTTGCATGACCTGCGCCGCGATGACATTGGTATCAGCTTCCCGGCTCTTGGAGGCAAGGCCAGCGGCCTGGGCGACTGCCTGCGCCTGCATGGCAGCGCGCAAGCGCTGGATGCCTTGATGGCAATGACCTGGCTGACGGGCATGCGTGACCATGTGCGGGTAGGCGAACTGAGCGTGGTGCCAAGCGACGCGCAGCATCGCCGTGTCAGCCGCGTGCAAGTGGACAGCAACCCGGAACGCACAAGGCGGCGCCTGATAAAACGCCACGGCATCACTGAAGAACAAGCCCGAGAACGCATCCCCGACAGCGCCGCAAAACGCTGCAACCTGCCCTTCACCCAACTTCGCAGCCGCACCAGTGGCCAGACGTTTCTGCTGTTCATCCAGCATGGATCACTACAGGCCAACGCCCAGCCGGGGACCTTCAATAGCTATGGGTTGAGTGCTACGGCGACTGTTCCCTGGTTTTGATGATTTTTTGGCTAATGGACCGACCCCCTTGCAGGTGATGTAACTGCGAGGGGTTTGGTTTGGGCTGCCTGTGCGGCAGTCGGGCCGTTTCGCAAATCATCACCTATGGCACCATTTTCTGAGCTGCCTATACGGCAGTGAGCAGATATCGCACCAGGGCAGACTGACGCTGGCTTTTCTGAGCTGCCTACTCGGCAGTGAAGCTCAAGCGCGCTGATGAAAGAGCGGGAGATCTTTTCTGAGCTGCCTATTCGGCAGTGAAGAGTCGCTCAGATCACCTCAAGGATGCCGAGAATTTCTGAGCTGCCTATTCGGCAGTGAAGTCGCCCTCGACCGCATCATGATTGGCTTCCATTTTCTGAGCTGCCTATTCGGCAGTGAAGATATGCAGAAATGAAAAAGCCCGCTTCCGTGATTTCTGAGCTGCCTATTCGGCAGTGAAGGTAACGCATTAAGCGAGGGCTATATCTGGATTTTTCTGAGCTGCCTATTCGGCAGTGAAGCGATTCGTTTACATCGAGGGCGCGCAGTGGGATTTCTGAGCTGCCTATTCGGCAGTGAAGTTGCGCATCGTGCGCCAGTCGACCCGCTGTCATTTCTGAGCTGCCTATTCGGCAGTGAAGGACCTGGCAACTGACGGCGGCCCTTTCGTTCATTTCTGAGCTGCCTATTCGGCAGTGAAGGAAACATTCATGGGGCTAACTGCGCGCACCCTTTTCTGAGCTGCCTATTCGGCAGTGAAGGGAGCTGGGGTCCCATCGTTGGGCCTGTTGACTTTCTGAGCTGCCTATTCGGCAGTGAAGGAACGAGCCCACCGACAACCCTGCACTGGATATTTCTGAGCTGCCTATTCGGCAGTGAAGTAGACACTCTCCCCGATAACCCTCCGTTTTCAAAGAAAAATATGCGTTTTCAGCCGTTTTACCCCTTTTTTTATCGAGCTTTGTAAGTCGTTGATTTTTAAAGGATGAACCTATGGTGAAAAAAAGAGGGTCAGGAAAGGGTAATGCCGATCATTTAAGGCCTACATGTCACCAGTGGGAGGGGCTATGTGTTCTTAGGATAGATCTATCAGCAGCAAACACCCCCGCTCTCGACTACCCTCAAACCCATCATTTAAGCGGTTGATGCTCTGGCCACCTTGACTGATGGGGACAAGAATAATAATGAAAGACCCTTATGCCTTCGGGTTCTACAGTGCCTGTTTTGCGCTGATGGTGGTGGTTGCGGCGACTTATTACAGCGCGGCTTCCGGTACTCATCCGATTCGGACAGCAGATGCCTATTTTGTCATTTATTCGGCCTCTTCTCTGGTCGAGGCTCTGGCGATCATCGGGATCGCAGGGGTGACGTTCAAGGCTTATGGGTCCTGGAAGCGGGATGTGCGCCAGCACAAGGCGCTTGGCGTTATCTGGGATGCCAGTGTGGCGTTCCGGGAGATCGAGATCGGGTTCAACGAGTGGTTCTTCCGCCCGGATGCCGAGCTAAAGGCCGGCAACGATGCGCGCCAGATCGATTCGCTGCTCAGCGCCAGCCCGCTGGGTCTGGCGCTGAGGGCGTTCAAAAAACAGTGCATCCTGCTGGACAAGGTGGTGATCAAGAGTCACTGGCGCTGGCTGAACCATGCAGCCGAACTCGAAATGCTGGCACGGGCTCTAAGTGCCGAAGCGTTCGGGGCCGTGGGCAAAGGCAAGATCACCCACTCCATCGTGGATTTTCTCTATGCCCATGAGGGTGAGGCCTGGCAAAGAACCCAGGCCGATTGGGAAACCCTCATGACGACGATCGAAGAACAGCTCACAGAGCTGGAAGAGTCCTACACATAGGCCCGGGCCGATCAGATATCCAGCGTGATCTTGCCGAAATGCCGGTTGGTTTCCTGATAGCGGAATGCTTCGACGATATCGGTCAGCGGGAACGAGCGGTCAATGACCGGGCGGATACCGGTGGCGTTGATCGCACGGATCATGTCCTGCTGCTGGCTCCGGCTGCCTACCAATACGCCTTGCAGGCGCAATTGCTTGATCAGGGCCGGCACGATTGCCAGTTGCCCGGCAACGCCGGTCAGAATGCCGATCACCGAGATATGCCCACCCACACGCGCCGCCTGCATGGACTGCTCAAGTGTCGATGGACCGCCGACTTCGATGATGTGATCGACACCACGGCCGCCGGTCAGGGTGCGGGCTGTCTCGCCCCAGTTGCTGTCCTTGCGATAGTTGATCAGGTGATCGGCGCCCAGTTCGCGCAGACGCTCCAGTTTCTCGTCGCTGGAGGATGTGGCGATAACCGTTGCTCCGGCCATTTTGGCGAATTGCAGGGCGAAGATCGAAACGCCGCCTGTGCCCTGAACCAATACGGTGTCACCTGCTTTCAGGCCGCCATCGCTCATCAACGCACGCCATGCAGTCAGGCCGGCGGTGGTCAGGGTCGAGGCTTCGGCATGGGTGTAGCCGATAGGGGCGTGGGTGAAGGACGTGGCACGGGCCGTGACCTGTTGGCGGGCATAGCCATCGATGCCATCGCCCGGCACCGTGACAAAACCTTCCACCAGTGGCTCACCACTGATCCAGTCCGGGAAGAAGGTGCTGACGACTGAATCCCCGGCCTTGAACTCGCTGACGCCCTCTCCCACCGCCGTGACCACGCCAGCGCCGTCGGCCATGGGAATGCGTGACTCGCTAGGCCCCCACATACCGCTGACCACTGCGAAGTCGTGGTAATTGAGGGAGTTGGCATGCAGGCGCACGGTGATTTCCCCGGCCTTGGGCGCCAGCACTTCGCTGTCACCGACAATAACGCGCTCGTAACCGCCACCGGCCTGTACATAAATGGTTGTGTTGCTCATGATCGATCTCCTGTCTGTTCAACGTCCTGTGAAATGACGAAATGCTTACCCGTTAGTTCAACGAACGGGCATGGCTCTGTTGCGGCTTCACATCGCCCTGGCAAATGAAGCACTCTGCCGCGTCCGACCAAACCAATCAAACCGCTGCGAGTATCCAGCCCCATGATGAATCTGAAATACAGCGTACCGGCCGCCCTTCTGCTGGGCCTGACAGGCATGGCTCAGGCACAGGAATCAGCCTCGCATCTGGACAAGGTGATTCAGGCCGGTGAACTGTCAGTGTGTACCACCGGCGACTATAAGCCTTACACCTTCCTGCGCGAGGACGGCGAGTACGAAGGCATCGACATCACCATGGCCCGCTCGCTGGCCAAAAGCCTGGGGGTCAAGGTGACATGGGTTCCCACCACCTGGAAGACCCTGATGCCGGACATGGTCGCCGGTAAATGCGACATCGGCATGGGCGGCATCTCCGTCACCCTGGAGCGCCAGAAGAAAGCTTTCTTCAGCAACACGCTGGATGTCGACGGCAAGATCCCGCTGGTCCGCTGCGAGGACCAGGCGCTGTATCAGACCATCGAGCAAATCAACCAGCCGTCCGTACGTCTGATCGAACCGGCCGGTGGCACCAATGAAGCTTTCGCCCGCGCCTATCTGCCCAAGGCTCCGATTGCCTTCCACGACAACAAGACCATCTTCCAGGAGTTGCTGGACAAGAAGGCCGACGTGATGATCACCGATGCCTCCGAAGCGCTCTATCAGCAGAAGCGCATGCCGGGCCTGTGTGCGGTCAACCCGACCCGTTACATGCAATACGGTGAAAAAGCCTATCTGCTGCCACGGGATGACGTGACCTGGAAAAGCTATGTCGACCAGTGGTTGCACTTGAGTAAAGCTACAGGCGCCTACCAGCAGGCGCTGAGTGAGTGGTTGGCGGTACCGGGCCAATAAACTCCAGGCCATGGCTTTAGCTCAGGAGTTACACGCCGATAAAAGATAACGCGCCTTCAGAGCGCGGCATCTCCAATCTGCGAAACACGCTCCATCAAGGGGAAAGTCATGGCACACGCTCAAGTCGCCACCAGAACCGGCCTCACCGTAAAACAGCGTTTGATGTTCTCGACCTTCGCGATCATCGTTGCGTTTTTCGTCTTGTCGGTTTTCATGATCCAGACGCTCAAGACCTCGACCGAAAACGTCGATGCGCTCTATAACCGCGACTTTCTGGCGACAGAGACCGTGAACAATATTGATGGCACCCTCACTCGAGTGGACATCAACATTCTGCGCATGATCGCCATTGGCAACCCGGAGCAGACAGCAGCCTGGAAAACCGAGAACGAAAACGCCTTCACTCAACTGGACAAGCTGACGAGTCAGTTGAGCCAGGAAACGGCTGGCACTCTGGATGCTCAACTGACCCAGCAATTGCAGCGCGACTATGCGAAGTTGCGTGACGGCATGCGCCATCAGACCAGCGTGATCCAGACCGGCGATATTGCAGGCGCGACCAATATCAACCGCACCGAGGTCAAGCCTTTCGCTGAGCAGGTCTTCAAGACCCTGCAAACCCTGCGCGAGCAAGGCAAGCAACAGGCTGGCAAACGCTTCGAGGCGCAGGAAGCGAGCGCCAGCAAGGCCAATAGCCTGGCAATTGGCGCGACGCTGGTCATTGCTCTGCTGGGTGTCATCGCGACGCTGCTGACGACTCGCAGCATTCTCGGCGCCATTGGTGGAGAACCCGACATGGTGGCTGGTATCACCCGCACCATCGCCAAGGGGGACTTGAGCAGCACCATCAACGTTGCGAGCAATGACAAGTCCAGCGTGGTGGCTGCCGTCGGTGCCATGCAGGCGCAGCTTCGCGAGACATTGCAGCAGATCTCCAGCTCGGCAAACCAGCTCGCCTCGGCAGCCGAGGAAATGACCGCCATTACCGAAGATGGCGTCAAGGGGCTGCACAAACAGAACAACGAGATCGATCAGGCCGCCACGGCAGTCAATCAAATGACCAGCGCAGTGGAAGAAGTGGCCCGCAATGCCGAGAACACGGCACGCTCTTCCAGCAGTGCGACAGGTGCTGCGCAGGACGGGCTCGGGCTGGTCAAAAAGACGGTCAGCGCCATCGATACCATGAGCAATGATGTACAGAAGACAGCCAGCCTGATCGGTGAGCTGGCAGATCAGTCCCGTGATATCGGCAAGGTGCTGGACGTGATTCGAGGCCTGGCGGAGCAGACCAACCTGCTGGCACTGAACGCCGCCATCGAAGCAGCACGTGCGGGTGAAGCCGGCCGTGGTTTTGCCGTGGTTGCCGACGAAGTCCGCGCCCTGGCCCACCGTACGCAGCAATCGACCAGCGAAATCGAACGTCTGGTCACCAACATCCAGAGCGGCACTGAACGCGCGGTAGGTTCCATGCGCGGCAATACCGAACTGGCCAGCGAAACGCTGGGCATCGCCGAAGGTGCCAACGAGGCGCTGAGCAAGATCAATGCGGCGGTGAGCGAGATCAACGACCTCAACCTGGTGATCGCCAGCGCTGCACAGGAGCAGGCGCATGTTGCGCGGGAAGTTGACCGTAACCTGGTGAACATCCGCGACCTGTCGGCGCAGTCTTCTTCCGGCGCACAGCAAACCAGTACGGCCAGCCGCGAGCTGTCACGACTGGCTGTGGATCTGAGCGGCATCGTCGGACGTTTCCGCCTGTCCTGACCCAAGACACACTCTTTGCGCTGCCAGCAGCGCAAAGAGTGTCTTCCAGCCAAACATTCGGTTGAAAGCCAGTCCGTCCTGAAATAGCGTATTGCCTTGGACGATCAAGGAAAGACGCATGAAACCCAGCAAAACCATCACTCGTGCGTTCTGTGTCGAGTTGCAGCAGGAACTGTCCATTACCGCCGCCCGCCGCGAGTATTTCTCTCAGGAGCCACCGCGCTCGCGATTCGAGTTTCTGTGCTCAAGTGAAGCCTGCCGTGCGCTGGGTGCGAAGGTGACAGGCGTCAGGTATGACGTAAAGCCTCAGGACAACCCGACCTTCGTGGCCGCACACTTTCGCGCCAACCCGCATTACGAGCATCACGCCACCTGCGAGTGGGTCGAGGAAGACGCCCGGCAAGCCAGGGAAGAACCCGAGGTTGAAGAGACCGATCCACAGGCCCGTATCCGCAAGGCCAAGCGCAAGCTCGATGACTACATCGATGTCTTCGATCCGGTCATAAAAGACCCGGTCAAGGAAAAGGCCGGGGCAGACAAGTCCGGCCCTCGCGCACCACAGACCACGAACGACTCTCCAGCGGCAGAAGCTTCGACGCCCGCAGCACCGCGCTATAGTGAAACACGCACCAATAATCTTGAACGTCTGGTGGACAGCTATCGCCAGGCCAAGGCGCAACTGCCGCCCGATGATTTCAAACTGCTGACCTTGAGGATTCCCGGCCAGGGCGAGTTGTCCCTGCGCTCGTACTTTCGCCATATCAAATATGCGCAGACAGGCGACAACGGCCGCGTGCTGTATGGCGGCGGGCTGGTGGAACGTTATGGTCTGGGGTTCAAGTTCAAGTTCTTCGACCGTCTTGAAGCCAAGCTGGTGACGCTGTACGTGTCACCGGCGCAGATGCAGGCTTATCGGTCCAGTCGCTACATCACCGAACTGTTGAGCCATGCCGATGAAGTGAAGTTCTTCACGGTTTATGCGCTGGGGAATGTCGTCAAAAGCCCATCGGGGAAAAGCTTCAGCGTCGAAGTCGACGACCTGCGGCATCTGGCGATTGTGCTGGGGCCAGCGAAGGAGTGATTGGGCAGGAGCGAATTCATTCGCCAATGAATTCGCTCCTGCATCGATCGTGGGAAATCAGACCTTCACGATCCAGCCAGCAGGCGCTTCAACATCACCGGACTGTACGCCAGTCAGTTCAGCATAAAGCTTGCGGGTCACGGGGCCGACGTCTGTTTCGCTATAGAAGACGTGCAGTTTTTCCTTGTAGGAAATGCCGCCGATCGGGGTGATGACAGCAGCCGTGCCGCAGGCGCCAGCTTCCGTGAAGTCACCGATCCTGTCGATCAGCACATCATCTTCCACCACGGTCAGGCCCAGACGGGTTTGAGCCAGTTCCATCAACGACAGGCGTGTAATACCTGGCAGCACCGAAGGCGACTTGGGTGTGATGAACTTGTTGTCGGCCGTGATAGCGAAGAAGTTGGCCGAACCGACCTCTTCGATCTTGGAGTGAGTCTGCGGGTCCAGATAGATGCAGTCAGCGAAGCTGTGCTTTCTGGCTTCGGAGCCTGGCATCAGGCTGGCGGCATAGTTGCCACCCACCTTGGCCGCGCCGGTGCCGTTCGGTGCGGCACGGTCGTAACCGGAGATCACGAAGTTGTTCGGCTTCAGGCCACCCTTGAAATAGGCGCCGACCGGAATGCAGAAGATCGAAAAGATGAATTCAGGTGCGCTTCGCACGCCGATGTTGTCGCCTACGCCGATCACGAACGGACGCAGGTACAGGGCACCGCCCGAGCCATAAGGCGGGATGAAGCGTTCGTTGGCCTTGACGACCTTCTTGCACGCCTCGATGAAGACTTCGGTCGGCACATGGGGCATCAGCAGGCGCGAACAACTGCGCTGCATGCGCTGGGCGTTCTGGTCAGGACGAAACAGGTTGATCGAGCCATCCTTGCAGCGATAGGCCTTCAGGCCCTCAAAGCACTGCTGACCGTAATGAAGCGCGGTAGAACCTTCGCTGATATGCAGAAGGTTGTCTTCAGTCAGCGAGCCTTCATCCCAGGCACCGTCACGCCAGTGAGAGAGGTAGCGCTTGTCGGTTTTGATGTAGTCAAAACCCAGGGTTTCCCAGTTAATGCTTTCTTGACTCATAACGCCCTCTATCATTTAGCCGCTGCCTGGACGAGTCAGGCCAATGCCGTATTCTGCCAGATCATTTCGACCCTGAGGCTTGAAATAAGCATAATCCGCGGGTTTTGAAACGGTAGCTGCCAGAGCCCCGTCATTTTTCTTGCCCCTGGCCACCAGGAGCTTGAGTATCTAGTGAACGATGACTGCCTTTCCTTGGCGATCATTTAGTCATTCAGCGTTGTTTTGTTATACCTTCAGCTAACGAAACTACAACCCCCCACGCAGAAATGACGGAGCACAACCATGGGTGTAGAAAAAATCCTGCTGGCCTTGACCCTGACCGGCCTCGTCAGCGTGGCCAGTGCGGCTGACAGCAAGCCTGTCAACTCAAGCAAGCCGACAACGAGCCAGAGCACCACGACTCAACAGCCCCGAAGCCCGCAGCCGTCCACAAACAATACGGTTGTCACTCCTGAAGACATCAAGCGCTTCAAGGCGGGCAACGTGACAAAAGACGAAGTGAAATGAGCAGACGAAAAAAAACCCTGTGCCTTTCAGAACAGGGTTTCTGATTTTCGGGCTCAGGTGCAAGTCAGAAGGCGTAAGTCACCAGCAACTCTTTGGTCACCTGAAAGTCCACCGACATCATCACGCTCAGTGCAGTGATGGTGAAGATGGAGAACACGAACAGCTTGCGGGCCCAGACAGTATCGTCCGCAGCCTTGTAGCCTTTCCAGGCCATGTACAACCAGTACATGCCCATGCCCGCCGCAACGGCGAGGTAGTTCAGACCCGCGTAACCGCCGAACGTCAACATCAGGGTCGCCACGAGGAACGCCAGGATGTAGAGCAGGATGTGACGCTTGGTGACCAGAATGCCGCGCTTGACCGGCAATACCGGAATTTTCGCTGCACGATAGTCGTTGAAACGGAAGATCGCGATCGCATACGAATGCGGCATCTGCCACAGGCTGAACATCACCAGTAGCGTCCAGGCAGCAAAGTCGAAGCTGTTGCTTACTGCGCAGTAGCCAATCACCGGAGGCATGGCCCCCGACAGGCTGCCTATCAGGGTGCCATGCACGGATTTACGCTTGAAGTACAGGCTGTAGAAGCCCACGTAAATCACAAAACCGATGACTGCCAGCAAGGCAGCCAACGGGTTTGCATAGGTGTACAGCAGGCTGACACCGACGATGCCAAGAATCGTGGCATAGAGCAGTGCAAGCTTGATGGACACCAGACCCTGCACCAGCACACGGTTGCGAGTCCGCTCCATGCGCTGGTCGATATCCCGATCGATGCAGTTGTTGAATACGCAACCTGACGCTACGACCAGAGAGGTACCGATTACCGCCGCAAGAAACACGATGAAATCGATATCCCCCTTGGAAGCCAGAAAAAAGCCACCTGCCACCGAAAGCACGTTACCGAAAATGATCCCCGGCTTGGTGATTTGGATAAAGTGCTTCAGGGACATCTGGTATTCCTCAATGCGCCATCATTTCGCGATGGATACTGAAAATGATCCACAGCGAGAGGCCGACCAGCAGAACGATAACCAACGCGGTGAAGGCAAACGCCAGCACGTTGTTACGTTGCGCACTCGTGAAGTCCAGGTGCAGGAAGTAATGCAGATGCACCAGGATCTGAACGATCGCAAAGGCCAGGATGATCGCAATGGTCAGGTCTTTCGGCAGAACCGGGGACATGACCAGGGCGAACGGGATGGCGGTCAGGATGATCGACAGCACGAAACCGATGATGTAGGACTTCACGGAACCGTGGCTATTGTCTTCAGCTGGATGATGTGAATTCGCCATTTACAGGGCTCCCATCAGATAGACGATAGTGAACACACCGATCCAGACCACGTCCAGGAAGTGCCAGAACAGGCTCAGGCAGCTCAGGCGGGTCTTGTTGGTGTTGGTCAGGCCCTTTTTCTGGACCTGATACATCATGATACCCATCCAGATCAGACCGCTGGTTACGTGCAGACCGTGCAGGCCGACCAGGGCGAAGAACGCCGACAGGAAGCCGCTGCGGCTAGGACCGTAGCCTTCGTGGATCAGGTGATGGAACTCGTAGATTTCCATACCGATAAAGGCAGCACCACAGAGGAAGGTCAGGGCCAACCAGCCCAGGACCTGACTCTTCTTGCCTTTGTACAGCGCCAGCATGGCGAAGCCATAAGTGATACTACTGATCAGCAGGAACGCGGTTTCGACCGCCACGAAAGGCAGCAGGAAGATGTCCTGGCCCGACGGGCCACCCGCGACACTGTTGACCATCACGGCGTAGACCGCGAAGAACGATGCGAACAACACGCAGTCGGTCATCAGGTACAGCCAGAAGCCGTAGACCGTCATTCCACCGCTGTCGTGGTGATCGTCATGCCCATGGTCATGAGCGTCATGACCGTGGGCTCCGGAGTTGATAGCAATATTTGACATGTTTAAACCTGTTCCAGCGAGGACTTGACAGGAGTGTATGCACCGTTGGCCGCCAGGACCTTGTGATGCTCACCTTCAATACGCGCTACATCTTCAGCAGGCACCATGTAGCCCTGATCGTCACGTGCAGCGTGAGCAACGAACACAGCAATGGTCGCTACCAGACTTACGCCAACCAGCCACCAGATGTGCCAGATGAACGCGAAGCCGAAGACGGTCAACAGCAGGCCCATGTACAGGCCGGTGGCCGTGTTGTTAGGCATGTGGATAGCCGAGTAGTGAGCTGGAACCTTGTAGGCGGTACCTGCGCGCTTGGCATCCGTGAATGCGTCGATGTCTTTTGCCTCAGGCAGCTCGGCAAAGTTGTAGAACGGCGGTGGCGAAGAAGTGGACCACTCAAGCGTGTGGCCATTCCATGGGTCACCGGTCAGATCGCGGTTCTTGTTGCGGTCACGGATACTGACGAACAACTGGATCAGCTGCGAAGCGATACCGGCTGCGATCAGGAACGCACCGAACAGAGCAACGTTCAGGTAGATGTTCCACTCAGGCATGTCGGTAGCGTTCAGGCGACGGGTCATACCCAGGAAGCCCAGCGCGTACAGCGGCATGAATGCAACGAAGAAACCGCTGATCCAGAACCAGAACGCTGCCTTGCCCCACTTCTCGTTCAGGGTGAAACCGAACGCTTTAGGGAACCAGAACGCGAAGCCGGCGATGTAACCGAATACCGCACCGCCGATGATGACGTTGTGGAAGTGAGCGATTACGAACAGGCTGTTGTGCAGTACGAAGTCAGCACCAGGAATCGCCAACAGAACGCCGGTCATGCCGCCGATCGAGAAGGTGACCATGAAGCCCAGGGTCCAGAGTACTGGCGCAGTGAAGCGCAGGCGGCCCTGGTAGATGGTGAACAGCCAGTTGAATAGCTTCACACCCGTCGGTATCGCGATGAGCATCGTCGCCAGACCGAAGAAGGCGTTGACGTTCGCACCCGCACCCATGGTGAAGAAGTGGTGCAGCCAGACCATGAAGCCCAGTACACAGATCGCGCCGGAAGCGAAGATCATGGACTTGTGGCCGAACAGACGCTTGCCCGAGAACGTCGAGATGACTTCGGAGAAGACACCGAACGCAGGCAGAATCAGGATGTAAACCTCAGGGTGACCCCATGCCCAGAACAGGTTCACGTACATCATGGGGTTACCGCCCATTTCGTTCGTGAAGATGTGGAAGTCCAGGTAACGGTCAAGGGTCAGCAACGCCAGGGTAGCGGTCAGGATCGGGAACGAAGCCACGATCAGGATGTTTGCCCAGGTGCAGGTCCAGGTGAAGATCGGCATGTCCATCAGTTTCATGCCAGGGGTACGCATCTTCAGCACGGTCACCAGGAAGTTGACGCCCGTAAGGGTCGTACCTAGCCCGGATAGCTGTAGCGCCCAGATGTAGTAGTCAACACCTACTCCAGGACTGTATTGCAGACCCGACAACGGCGGATACGCAACCCAGCCGGTCTTGGCGAACTCGCCGACACCCAGGGAGATGTTGATCAGCAGCATGCCCGATACCAGCAGCCAGAAGCTGAGGGAGTTCAGGAACGGGAAGGCTACGTCACGAGCACCGATCTGCAGTGGCAGAACGATGTTCATCAGACCGGTGAAGAACGGCATCGCCATGAAGATGATCATGATCACACCGTGAGCGGTGAAGATCTGGTCATAGTGTTCAGGCGGCAGGAAGCCTTCGGCGCCATTCTGGGCCATGGCCAGCTGGGCACGCATCATGATTGCGTCGGCAAAACCGCGCAGCAGCATGATCATGGCAACGATGATGTACATCACGCCGATTTTCTTGTGGTCGACGGACGTCAACCACTCGGTCCACAGGTAAGACCACTTCTTGAAGTAAGTGATTGCCCCGACAACGCCCAGACCACCGAGCGCGATCATGGCAAGGGTCACCATGACTATCGGCTCGTGGAAGGGTACCGATTCCCAACTTAATTTACCTAACATCGTTTACTCCTCTGCCCCAGCAGCTGAATTTTTGCCCTTTTCCGCACCTTCGGTACCGGCAACTTCCTTCTCACCAGGGATAACCTTCTTGCCTGGATTCATACCTTCATACTTGTCGATGATGATCTGGAACAGGTTCGGAGTAACCGTGGAATAAAGTTCGACGGGATTGCGTTCGCTAGGTTTGGCCAGTTCAGCGTATTCAGCAGCACCAAGCTGTTTAGGTGAACTCTTGACTTCGTTGATCCAGGCATCGAAATCAGCCTGGCTGGTGGCGATAGCCTTGAATTTCATGCCGGTGAAACCCGCGCCACTGTAGTTGGCCGAGATACCGTTGAACTCGTGGTTTTCATTGGCGATCAGATGCAGCTTGGTGTGCATGCCAGCCATTGCGTAGATCTGGCCACCCAGGCCTGGAATGAAGAACGAGTTCATTACAGAGTCGGATGTAACCTGGAAATTGATCGGGGTATTGGCAGGGAAGACGATCTTGTTGACCGTGGCGATGCCTTGTTCCGGATAGATGAACACCCATTTCCAGTCGAGTGCGACAACCTGGATGGTCACAGGCTTGACGTCTGACTCAAGCGGACGGTACGGGTCCAGCGAGTGAGTGGAGATGTAGGTGAAGTAGCCCAGGAAGACCAGCAGGATCATGGGAATACCCCAGACCGCGACTTCGATCTTGGTCGAGTGCGACCAGTCTGGCGTGTACTTGGCAGCCTTGTTGGAGGCGCGATACTTCCAGGCGAAGACGAAGGTCAGGACGATGACCGGGATGACCACGATCAGCATCAGCAACGTGGCGATGATGATCAGGTTCCGCTGCTCGATACCCACCTGCCCTTTCGGATCGAGCAGAGGGACGCCGTCACAGCCGCTGAGCAACAGCATGCTGAACAGGGCCAAGTAGCCAAAAAACCTGGGGTACCTTTTTTTACTCATCTCACGACCTCTAAAAGCAGCTTGCGCGGTGCAGTGGGTTTCGACCGCCAACACTTTACCCTGCCAGTGCCGGCATCTTTTTTAAATTGAACAAGGACCTGCCGGAACGCTCTGTTGCGAAACGACAAATCCGGGGGTTTAGCTATGAATTCTTATTCTGAGTCGCCGGAAACTGCCCCGCTTTCGCAGTTCAATCGCCTTGCACGCGGTCATTCCTGCGCGCTCAGAGGCAAGCATTGCGCTGCCTGTTTAGCCTGCACAGGGCGCTCCGAGCCTCAAAATTTCTGATCGCCAAGCCTGGCTGGACGATGAGTGCTGGCGATTGTAGATATGTAAATTTTTATTGACTATGCCTAATTTTGTAACAGTTAATATCAAAACTTGCAACAATCGCAAATCATTGATCTTCATAACCAGAAAAAATGCCTCGTCAAAACGAGGCATTTTTCCACCAAAGCCCTTGTGATCAGTAAGGTCTACGGCGGTTACGAATGACCCCTGCCGGGACCAGAACGGCCGTCAGAACGAATGCTATCAGAGCCCACTGAGCCAATGACAACCCCATGACGGGCGGATAGGGAGTGGAGCAGAAACCACTGACCTGAAATACCAGCGGGAAGAGCGATGCCAGAGGCAGGCCGTCGACGATAGGTTGCAGGGTGTCGATGCCGCAACTGACGGCCGGATACGCCAGGGTGTAGACATGGTGGCCGGCTGCTGCGATGCCGCCCAGGGCGCTGAAGGTCACCAGGGTTTCCAGCACCGTGATGCTGCGGCGGCCAGGCATGGCCGCGCCGATGAAAGCGAAGATGGCGATGAACAGCAATGCATAGCGTTGCAGGATGCACAGCGGGCAAGGCGCCTCGCCCAGCACGATCTGCATGTACAGGGCGCCACCGATCAGGGACAGGCAGATAATTCCCAGCAAGACCAGAAAACGCTTTTCACGCCTCAGGTACAACGTGTTGTCGCTCATTCACATACCTTATCGAAATGGTGTGCAGGTGCGCAGGGCCAGCACTGGCACTTGCAGGAGGGCTGACCCGCGAGTGTAAACACCCTCTGTCGGGGCGTGCGCGATATTCATCTCTCGTCCCCGCCAACTCAAGCACCCACCCGCCATACGGATGTATTTACCAACCGGATGGTTCCCGAGGGCCGAAAGGCGAAGTGGAGGACCGAGGTGAAAAAACAGATCTCTTCCTTATATATAGAAGGATGCGTCTTTTTGTCGCACCCGACCCTCTGCAAGCCGAAGTGCGACAGTTTACCGCAGGGCAATCCCGGGACACAGCTACCGGCTCCTGAAAGACACAATCGGTAATTCTCTTTCGTTCTGTGACGCAATCAACCGTTTGACGTCAAACAAATCAAACTGCCAGTATTGCGGCCCCGGCTCTTGCGGCCGAAAACAATCCTGCACGAAGTGAAAATCACTTTTCAAGAAGAGTGACTGAACACACAGGCCTTCAACGCTGCGGCCAGTTAGCCTAAAGCCAGCCTGTCGCATGTCGATAACCTGTCACTGAAAGTTGTTTTGCGCCCTGTAGCGACGAACACCTATAGCCAGAAGGTTTTTATGTCACCCACCAACGTCCGAGCAGATTCACTTTCGCTGCTGCTGTTCACTTTACGCAGCGGCAAGCTGATGGCGATCAACTTGCTCAAGGTCAGTGAAATCATCCCCTGCCCGCCCCTGACTCACCTGCCCGAATCCCATCCGCACGTCAAAGGTGTTGCGACACTGCGCGGTGCCTCTCTGTCGGTGATCGATCTCAGCCGAGCCATCGGCGAGCGTCCGCTGGCCGATCCCGATGGCGGGTGCCTGATCGTCACCGACGTAAGCCGCTCCAAGCAGGGTCTGCATGTGCAGGCGGTGAGCAAGATTGTCCATTGCCTGACCACCGATATCCGTCCTCCGCCTTTCGGTTCGAGCGGCCGCTCGTTCATCACCGGCGTGACCCAGGTCGATGGCGTCCTGGTACAAGTGCTGGATATCGAAAAAGTGATTCACGGCATCGCTCCGGCACAAATCGTTGTCCAGTCCGACGAGTTGCCTGCCGAAGACGTCATGGTTCTGTCCCAGGCCCGGATTCTGGTCGTCGACGACAGCCAGGTCGCCCTGCAGCAATCGATCATCACCTTGCGCAATCTTGGTCTGGAGTGCCACACAGCCCGTAGCGCCAAGGAAGCCATCGATGTCTTGCTTGAACTGCAAGGCACCCCGGCGCAAATCAACATCGTGGTTTCAGACATCGAAATGTCCGAAATGGATGGCTATGCCCTGACCCGGACCCTTCGCGAAACCCCGGACTTCCAGAAGCTGTACATCCTGCTGCACACTTCTCTGGACAGCGCGATGAATGGCGAAAAGGCTCAGTTGGCAGGCGCCAATGCGGTACTGACCAAGTTCTCGTCCCCCGAGTTGACCAAATGTCTGATCACGGCGGCACACTCGGTCGTGGCTCAGGATATCTGACCCGCAACCCGCCACGTCCAGCAGGCCCATCCAGTACCGACGCATCAGCCCGACATTGCTGGCTGATGCGTCGGGATCTCGGGCAGCCAGTGCCTTTGCAGCATTGGCCCGCGCCTGTGCGCCCCCTGCCCTTTACGCTTGATCAAGCCCCGGACATCCATTGCCTGCTGACCCTGGGTTATCGGGGTGGCAGCGGAAGCGTGCCGGACTATCGCCACTGGCTAATGGCTTTCGAGCATGACCCCGAGTTCGACACCGACCTGTGTTTCGTCGCTCAGGACGATCAAGGACCGGTCGGTGTGATTACCTGCTGGACCAGCGCCTTCATCAAGGATCTTGTGGTTCACCCACGGGCTCGCCGCAAAGGCGTCGCGATGGCGCTGCTGACTCATCTGTTCGGGCACTTGCGCCAACGCGGCGAAGCGTGTGTCGACCTGTTGGTGATGGAGAACAATCTATCGGCCCGGCGACTGTATGAAAAATCAGATATGTCCTACATCCGACGCTCAGCAATCGAACAGGAGTGATCTGCCATAATCCAGGCCCGAAGCACTGCCCCTGGAGGTCGATCATGAAACCATTCCTCGCACTGCCGATAATCCTCTCGGCTCTTGCCTGCCAGGCCAATGCGGCCACCCCGCAAGCATGGGATGCCCTGGACAAGGCCATGCTCGACGCCTGCCTCAAGGCCAGCCAGCTCAAGGACAGCAAACCCGTCGGCACCAACGCACAGTTCGATGACCGGGTTGGCTACAGCGCCCTGCTCCTGCAAGGACGCTACCCCCAAAAGCACATGAACAACCGCAAGGGCACCGAGCTGTGCCTGTACAGCCGTAAAAACCGGCAAGCCAGCGTGACCGAATGGGACAGCCTCCCCCTCAAGTGAAGCAGCGCTGGCGCACAATTTGCTTCGCAACCTGTCCAGGCCGCGAATGACAGCAACTCGCTGGCAGTCGCGGCAGCTACTCTGAACGGGTTACCGAAACAATGAACACTCAGTTTTCCTGCGTAGGTTGCGGTGGTTGCTGCACCGATCACCATGTTCCCCTGACTCTGGTCGAAGCCACGCAATGGGCGGCTGACGGCGGTGCGGTGATCATTCTGACCGAGGCGTTCCTGAGTAATGGCTACGGTGTGCCCGAAGCACAACTGACTCACGCCACACGCCGCTCGACAGTGGTGAACAGTGGCTCTGCACAAGCCTATGTGGCGATCACCTTTGCAGCCTACAACGTCGGTCGTTGCCGGAATCTTGACGCAGAAAACCTCTGCCGCATCTACGAACGCCGCCCGCTGGTGTGCCGTATCTATCCGATGGAGATCAACCCGCACATTCCGCTGCGCCCCGAAGCCAAGGACTGCCCGCCGGAATCCTGGGAGCAGGGTCCGGACTTGATCGTTGGCAACAAGCTGGTCGATACCCAACTGATGGCGCTGATCGAGCAATCACGTCAGGCCGACAGGGATGAAATCGCTACCAAACAGTCGATCTGCCAGCTATTGGGGATTCGCACCACGGCGCTCAAGGGCAACGGATTTGTGGCTTACCTGCCGGACATGCAGGCTTTTGCAGCCGCCATCGAACAGGTCACCCACGGCACAGAGCTGGTTGCGGGTGATACAGGCTGGGAATTTCACGTGGCCGGGCAAGAGGTCATCAGCACGCTGAGCCTGGCAGGTGCCGAAGTGACAACCCGCGACCCGCTGTCCTATATGTTCATTCCCCTGCAAGCCACCTGAGTGCAGGCAGCCTGAACGCAGGCCGCCCGAATCAGCGCTTGCCCATCGAACGACGGGTTCCGGCAGGCGCAGCGCCGGGAGTCTTGTGGTGCGAAGATTTGCCCGCTTTCTGATACCAGGCCTGATCTTTCTTGGCTTGAGCGAATTCAGAAGGCTTGAACGGAAAGCTGAACGGTGCAATCGCGGGTTTCTTGTCAGTCTCCGGCACTGAGTCGGTGACGGCTTCTGGAGCTGGTGTTTGTTCAGGGGTTGTCATGGCGACACCAAAAGTCGAAATGGCCGGGCACATGCCCGTGGGCGCGCAGCATACCTCAATCGCTGAACGCTTGCCCGGCCAGACATCAGCCGTGAGTCGTCATCATTTGTAGAACAGATCCACCATGACCTCTGCCTCGAACGGCCCGGCCTTGGGTCGGGTAGTCTGCCAAAGCAGCTCGGCATTGAAGTCCACCCTCGCCGCCTGGTTTTCACCCAGCAGATCGGCCAGATGAAACAGCTCGTTATAACGCAGTGGCGCATTAGTCCGTTCGCTCACGATGCGAATGCCCAATGAATTGTTGTTGCCCGGCACCAGAACATCGCCGGACAGGCGTCCCGTCACGGGCCTGAAACGCGCATTGAGACTGAACGGTGATTCACAGCTGCGGTTGGCCAGGAGCGAAAACGGACGCCTGGCAAAAACCTTCCCGACCTCTACACGCTGAATGCCCAGCGAACCGAACTCCAGTGTTTCGGGCAAGACCTGCAACTGGGCCTCACAGGCAATGAAACGCAAACCCGACAGGTTGTTGATGACATAACTCAGGCTGCGGCCCGGCACCGGGTCCAGGCCAGCGGCATCGTCAAGCTGGAACATCCGGTAATCCAGCAGGTCGCTGGCCACTCCCGAAGGCGGAGTCGGCCCATGCTTTTGCACGAACACCGAAAACGCCATATTGAAACGCACCTTGGGACAAGCGCCGATATTGGAATCCCCTTCATGGCACACCGGCACGTACTGCCGGGTACTGATACGCCCGCTGGTTTGCAGGTAGTCCACGCCATCGAGGGTCAAACCGGCCCGAATACCCTGGCCGATCACCCGATTGTCCGGGTTGAGGTAGATGAAGACTTCCTGCTGCACGGACTGCTGCCCTTCCCGAGCGCATTCGACCTGAATGTTCAGCCGCTCGGAACGCCATACCACGTCCCCATCGGGGACCGAGGCAGGTATGGCGACCGTGCTGCTCAAGTCACCATGAATGGCGGACTCACCCGTCCCCTGTGTCTTGCACACCAGAGCAAAACCGGTGGCCGGGCTCAGTGCCACTGAAAGAACGAGGGTTTTCAACCAGCGATTGGCAGGGAAACAGGTCATGTCAGCATTCTTCTTGAAGTTTGATGGAGTCGGGCGTGAAGGGCATCCGCCCTTTCAACCGCGTGCAATAGGCGCGCTGAGCGCCGTAGTCGGTCAGCGCCTTGAATGAAAATATCTGCGGCTGGATGCGTCGAGGCACTGGCAGTTCAAGGCGAGCCCCCGGCTCCAGCAACAGATAATCACTGAGCAGAAGGTCACCGAGCCTCACGGTTTGCAACGTGACGTGGTAAGGCGTGGGATTGCGGACCTGCACCTCTTCATCAGCCAGATTCCAGCTCAGGCGCTGTGCGGTTTCAGCCGGATCGCCCTGCAAACCGGGAGGCCGATAGAACACGTTGATACGCTGGCGCACAGCAATATTGAGCTGGTTGCTGCCCTCACGACGCCTGGGCACCTCCAGAACATACAGGTGCAACAGGGACTCACGGTCCTCAGGCATGCCTGCGCCCTGATACAGCACCCGCAGCTCCTGCTTTCCAGCCGATGGCAGATGGAAAAAATGCGGGGTGATGGCAAATGGCAGAACAGTGCGCTGCTCCCTTGGGGTTTCATCGCTGTCCTGCGGAGCGCTCAGCCAGGCCTGAACCAGCACCTCATGCTCACCGGGGTTGCTGGTCTGGATAGTGGCTTCCCGGAAGGCACCATCAAAAATCAGTCGGGTGCCCGCCAGCGACACTGCTGCCTGCACACTGCCGCACGCCCAGCAGAGCAACACAACCAGCCCGTTACGAAATGCCCGACTCATTGGCAAACCACCTTGAGCCGTTCATACGCATGCCTGGGGTCTTTGGGTGGCAAAGTGAACGGAGCCCGGCAACCTTGCCCGGACCACTGCACGCGCAACACGCCGCTGTCCTTCTCGCTAAGCACCAATGCCTGACTGTTCGGATCGACAACGGCAAGGGTTTTACCCTGTTCGTCTTCGACCGTGGCGCCCAGTGGAATCTGCGTGGCATCGGCACGTACCAGCTCGAACTGCACACGCCGACCTTGCGAGGCCTTGAAAACCACCAATGGTATTGCGCCACGACGCGGCACGATCTGGGTGATCGCGTTATCCAGATCGATATCGGCACCCAGTTGACGGGTGTCCAGCGAAACCCAGTTGGAACGATAAGGCTGGGCATAAGGCAGGACCGCAAAGCCATTGTCCGAAGTTTCCACATTGTTGTAGGACTTCAGCTTTGCACCACCGACATCAGGCACCTGCACCAGCGCGAAGGTTTCCCCCAGCGGCTGACCCAGGTTGATCCCTGCACCATGGGCCACCAATGAACCGGACGCGGCCAGGGTCAAGGCGTCATAGTCTCGACCCTGGCTGTAGCCCGTCTCGAAACGACCGAAAGGCGTCGTGACATTGAGTTTGCCGGCACCAAAACTGCCCGAGTTGCTGTCATGACCGGCCTGGACGGAATAGAACAGGTCGCGCTGATCCAGCACCTGACCGTTGAGCCCGGTCTGCATGGAGTATTCGCCGGAGTCATCACGCACGGCATTGAACGAGAGACGCGAAGACCCCGGCTTGTCGCCCAGTGGCAAGGTCATGCTCAGGGCAATGCGGTTATCGGTTTCTCCCCTCCTGTCAGTACCGGACTCCTGGTTGCGTTCGAGGGACAGGCTGTAATTCAAGGTGCGCCAGACGGCGTTGTAGGACAGATAAAGCTGCCGGGTCTTGCCGGGCAGGTTCCAGTAACGCTGCTCGGAAGCGGTCAGGCTCAGCGAGCCCGTCTGGCTCGGCAATACCTGAGTGACGTTAAGCTCCAGCCGGTCCCTCGCTCGCCCGTTTGGAATCAGGGCAGGCCGCTCGTCCGTTTCACTGACATGCTGGTTGAGGGTTCGATACTGCTCGGTCGAATAGCGATAGCCAGCCACAGCCAGTGTGGTGTTGGTCACATCCAGCGTATTGGCATAACGTACCCGTATGCTCTGGCCGCTACGGGTTTGCTCCTTCAACTCGCTGATCGAATGGGTGATATCGAGAGAGACCGCCCCCAGCCCGGTATTGACCCCCGCCCCGACATTGGCGGCGTTGTAGTCTTCGGCCAGTTGCAGACCACCAAAGCCGGTGACCCGCTCGGAAAGGCCATATATCACGGCAGCACTGGTGAAGTCGGGCGAGGCCTGATGATCGTCATTGCTGTCCACCTGCCCTGCGGCGAGGCTGTAGCGAAACGAACCGGCAGGCACCATGATTGGCAAGGATGCATACGCCTGAGTGAAAGTACGCCGCCGGCCATCAGCCTCGATAATGGTCACCAACAGATCGCCATTGGAACCGCTGGGATAGATGTCGGTGATCTCGAACGGCCCCGGCGAGACGTTGCCGCTGTAAAGCATGAAACCGTTTTGCCGAACCTCGACCGTGGCATTGGTTTCGGCGGTGCCACGAATCACGGGCGCATAAGTGCGCTCGCTGTCGGACAGCATTCCATCGTCAGACGCCATCGCAGCGCCCTTGAAACGCACACTGTCGAAGACCTGGGAATCGGTGAAGGTTTCACCCAGGGTCAACTGGCTCTTGAGAGCCGTGATATCGCGCTGGGCGAAAGTACGGTTGCTGCGAAAACGATAGGACTGATTATCGCCATGGACCAGCGAAGACTCATTGCGCAATCGCCAGGCACCGATGTTGAATCCATTGCGCAGCCCCAGATAATACTGATCCGTTTGCAGCCCGCGTTGACGGCGCCTTGCGCCATTGAAGTTGTAATTGACGAAGCCTGCCGTTTCGCCTTGGTCCCAAAGCTCCGGCGACACATAGCCTCGCCTGCTGCGCGCCATAACAGCCTGGGGAACACTGATATCGAGCCGCAAGGCATCGGGGCGATAATCGACGCGGGCAAATTCAATACTGGCTGCCAGATCGAAACACTCTTGCTGCGCAGCCCCCGTCAGATACTTTGGGTCCAGCCCGAAGTTCTGAAGCATATCCGGGCTCAGGCAGGGCTCGATCAGACCTGACTGGCTGTCAGGAATGAACGTAATATCCCGGCGGCCGCTCAATGCCCGGTTGACATACACATCCACCCGATAAGTACCGGGTAATACGCTGTTGGCGCGCAGAAACTCCTGAAGATCAGGAGGCTGGTCACTGCCTTGAATGAAAGCGGTATTGAACTTGACGGCCTGGACACTTCGCGTGTCCGCCGATGCGCTGGTGAGCGCGGTCATGCATAAACTCATCCCCACCATTGCCAGCCGACAACGCCGCAATGACCTTCGGGTATTGCAGTTCATCCAGTGTGCTGTGTCATAAAGGTCAAAGCCCGACATGACTTTCTTGTTGTTCTGGTTGTGCCATTCCATTAGCTGTTTTCACTCTACTTCGCAGATTTAACGTGCAGCGGAATCCTTTCACGCAGATGCACGGCTACCGAGCCACTGTTATCGTCAGGACTCAAAGGGTTAAGAATCAATAAAAGCGTCCAGGCTAATATTGGGAGAGTTATCGCTATCGGGCTTTACTGGCCAGAGTGATTTGTTCCCCCTTCAAGGTCGCTTGATAAGGAACTTGCCCACCGAAGTCGTTGATGCTGATAAAACTTAGCGACACTGGCCCGCCAGCGGACCTGTGCATCAACGTCAGACGCAGGCTCTGGCCCGGCGAAAGCATCTGGCTTTCAAGGCTGGCCAGTTCCTTGCCGCCCTGGCGGGTGGACAGTTTGAGCATCGATACATGGTAAGGACCCGGATTTTCCACCTCCAGGATATCCCCCTTGAGTAGCCGCCAGCGCAACGTCTCCGGGGCAACCGTCGGGTCGCCCGGCAGGCCCTGGGGCCGGAAGAAAACCTTGATGCGCTGGCGTATCGCGATCTGCAATGTGTTTTCCGATGCCGTCTGGGGAATCTCCTGCACATTGAGCCAGAGCACTGATTCGCGGTCTTGCGGCAAACCGGAACCGGCATAGATGATACGCAGCAATTGCTTGCTGCCACCGGCCATCCGGGCAAGGGTCGGCGTCACGACAAAAGGCAGTTTTGCAGCCACGGTATTGGCCGCAACGGACTCCGTAGCCGGAGCCTCAAGCCAGGATTGCAGGAGAATCTCCCCTCCGCCGCTGTTGTGTACGCCAAAACTGGCTTCCTTGTCACCGCCCTGATAAACGACCCGTGTAGTGTTGAGCACAATGCCCGCCTCGACGACGGACATCCATAACCCCACCGCAAGAAGTACGGCAGAGCGAAAATAGGTAAAAGACATGGGAGCATTCGCTTTGAGTTCGGCATGAGGCAGGGCGAGCAACGCTCACCCTGCCGTTTCATCACTCGTAGTCCAGCACGAAAGGCATGAAACCATCGGCATTACCCGGATTGGTTGGCGTGCCATTGAGGACATAGACAGCACCGAAGTTGATTTCTGCCGTCGCACCACCCGCGCCGTCCTTGATCAGGGTGTTGTCGATAGTTTCGTTACCGCTCAGATCCATAAGTACATTGGATGCGTTAAGCAAACCAATGCCGACACCGTCCGCTGCACCGGTAGTGCGCAACAGTTTTGAATCATTGTTATCCAGACCACTGCCATTACGGGCGGTAAAGCGCATCTTCACCATGTTGTATTGATCGGCACCCGCGCTGCAGTTGACCAGCAACTGAATGGGCATCGCCGTTTCAAGCTTGCTTTCACTCGAAAGACCGATATCGGAAAACGAAACATTTCCAAGATCGACATTGATCTCACCAGGGTTGGTGCCAGGGCTGACACCGGTACCCGGAGCAACATCACAGGAAATATTGGTCAATGTTCCATTGAATATCAACTTACCGTTGTTGGCCGCATTAGCCATGTTTGCGGTACCCAAACCCAGTACACCCATTACAGCCAACGTGAGAGAAAACTTTTTCATACCAACGACATTCCTTGTGTTATTTCGTGTGTGCCCACTATCGGACGGCGAGCACTATAGGTCCCGGACTTTTTCGCCGCTGTCAGGCCAATGACTTTGAAACGCGAGATAAAAAGATTTAACGTGAAGTACTTTTCTGTAGGAAAAGTAAAAAACAGCCTACACGCCATATAATTCAAGGATGTCGCAGAAAAACCCACTAAAAGAGTCAACCAAAGATTGCATTTGGATAAAAACACTTTTCTGTTTTTCAGGCATAAAAAAACCGTCACATTGGCAAACGTGACGGTTGGAGAGAAGGGAAATAGTTACTGGTAGGTAATTATTAACAACCCTGTCTGGTTTTTACTCTGATTCTGTAGGGTTGCCTGCAATGAAGTGGATGACAACACTTGGTACTGCGTGCTGAACGGAATGGCTTTATCGCTGCATGCATTGCGCGAGGTACTCATCTGGAACGTGATACCGGAAACCTGGACATACCGGACATCATTGCCAGGCCCGACGGCAGCGGCCTGCACGATATCACAGCCGGTATTGACAACTTTGCCGTGAAACCTCAGCGCCTCCGCCTGCACCGTTACAGGAACAGCCAGGAACAGCCCGGGAATAACCATCGCGGCAGCCACTCTTCGAGCTTTGGACAGAGCTTCCAGAAAACATCTACAAACCGACGCCTCGCTCTTCATGGCAACACTCCGTTTGATCATCTGACAGATTTCAGTTAAGTCGACGAAAGGATTAACCGCCAGAAAAATCACACGCACACGTAGGACTTTTCTCATAGAAGTGCGAAATGCCTGCACCGTATCTGCAATAACTTTCCGCACACGTACCATGAGCGATTCAAGCGTTTTCCAGTTCAACCTATAAACCAGATATCGCCCGAAGCGGGCTTTTCTTGATGCTGTGCCTGTCATATGACGCTTGCTGACATTTCTGACAGCTAAAAGTCATTCTACTGACCGGATTTACCCGTTATAAGGAACACCTGACATTGCGGTTTCTCACTTGACCCTCCCGGCGCCTCCTTCACATGCGTAAACAGACCAGAATCGTCATTATTGTGGCCACCCTTGCAACGCTTGCCGCGATTGCCGCCTGGAACCTGACTCGCCCTGCTGCTGCCAAGATAAGCACCCCGGTCGCCGTGCCGGTCAAAGTGATCAGTGTCAGTGCCGAAGACGTACCGCGCTTCGTAACCGGAATAGGTTCGGTGCTGTCCTTGCAAAGCGTAGTGATTCGCCCGCAGGTAGACGGCATCCTCACCCGCCTGCTGGTCAAGGAAGGGCAATCGGTCAAGGCCGGCGACCTGCTGGCAACCCTGGATGATCGATCGATTCGGGCCGCACTCGAACAGGCCAAGGCACAACTGGCCCAGAGCCAGGCGCAACTGGATGTGGCGCAAGTGGACCTCAAGCGCTACCGCCAGCTCACTGACGACAATGGCATTTCCAGGCAGACCTTCGATCAGCAAAAGGCCCTGGTTCGCCAGCTCAGTGCCACCGTGCTGGGTAATCAGGCAACGATCAATGCCGCACAGGTCCAGCTTTCCCACACTCAGATTCGCTCGCCAGTGACAGGCCGGGTCGGGATTCGCAATGTGGATGAAGGCAACTTCCTGCGCGTCAGCGATACCGCCGGAATGTTTTCCGTTACCCAGATAAACCCGGTAGCGGTCGAGTTCTCCCTGCCGCAACAGATGCTGCCCACTTTGCAGAGCCTGACCGCGAACACCACCTCGGCGACGGTCAAGGCTTATCTGGGCGATGGCGCCAACGGCACGCTGCTGGGTGAAGGCAAACTGGCCTTGATCGATAACCAGGTCTCGGCCACCACCGGCACCATTCGCGCCAAGGCACAGTTCGACAACGCCGAGGAAAAACTCTGGCCCGGGCAACTGGTCACGGTAAAAATCCAGACCGGCATCGAACGCAACTCGCTCAAGGTTCCGCCTCAAGTCGTGCAGCGCGGTATCGATCAGCATTATGTCTACAGGGTGACGAGCGAACAGAAAGTCGAAGTCGTGCCCGTCACCGTGCTTTATCAGGATAGCGACCTGACTCTGATCAGCGGGCCAAGTGCCGGTGATGTACTGGTCAGCGACGGTCAATCCCGACTCAAGCCGGGCGTGCGGATCGAAGTCGTGAATGAGTCGCCTCAGCCTCCTCTGCTCAAAGTGGGGAGTACGAAATGAAGGGCCAGGGTTCCATTTCGGCCTGGTGCATCGATCATCCGGTCGCCACTCTACTGCTGACGTTCGCTCTGGTGCTGCTGGGTGTCATCGCCTTCCCGCGCCTGCCCATTGCCCCGCTGCCCGAAGCGGAATTTCCGACGATCCAGGTCAACGCGCAGCTTCCCGGCGCCAGCCCGGAAACCATGGCTTCTTCGGTCGCCACGCCCCTTGAAGTGCAGTTCAGCGCGATACCGGGCATGACACAAATGACCTCCAGCAGTGCGCTGGGGTCGACCAACCTGACGCTGCAATTCACACTCAACAAAAGCATCGATACCGCCGCCCAGGAAGTCCAGGCCGCCATCAATACGGCCGCTGGCCGCTTGCCCGCCGACCTGCCGAACCTGCCGACCTGGCGCAAGGTCAACCCGGCCGACAGCCCGGTGCTGATCCTGAGTGTCAGCTCCAACCTGATGCCCGGCACCGAACTGAGTGACATCACCGAAACCCTTCTGGCCCGCCAGCTCAGCCAGATAGAAGGCGTGGGACAAGTTGCCATCGCCGGTCAGCAACGCCCGGCGATCCGTATCCAGGCTGCACCGGAAAAACTCGCCGCACTGGGCCTGACCCTGGCGGATATACGCCAGTCCGTGCAACAGACCAGCCTGAACCTGGCCAAAGGTGCCTTGTATGGCAAGGACAGTATTTCCACGCTGTCCTCCAACGATCAGTTGTTCAAGCCGCAGGACTACGCGCAGTTGATCGTTTCCTACAAGGACGGCGCCCCCGTCCACCTCAAGGATGTGGCGAGAGTCATCAACGGTTCGGAAAACGCTTACGTCAAGACCTGGTCCGGCGACCAGCAGGGCGTCAACATCGCGATTTTCCGCCAGCCCGGCGCCAACATTGTGGATACCGTGGACCGCATTCAACGCGAACTGCCACGCTTGCAGGAAATGCTGCCCGCGTCAGTAGACGTCTCGGTCCTCAACGACCGGACCCGCACCATCCGCGCCTCGCTGCATGAAGTCGAGCTGACCCTGCTGATCGCCGTGTTGCTGGTGATCGCAGTCATGGCACTGTTCCTGCGCCAGCTGTCGGCCACGCTAATCGTCAGCAGCGTACTGGGCGTGTCGCTGGTTGCCAGCTTTGCGATGATGTACGTCATGGGCTTCAGCCTGAACAACCTGACGCTGGTTGCGATTGTGGTGGCCGTCGGCTTCGTGGTGGACGATGCGATTGTCGTGGTGGAAAACATCCATCGCCATCTTGAAGCAGGCCAAGGCATGCGTGAGGCGGCGATCAAGGGCTCGGGGGAAATCGGCTTCACGGTGGTATCGATCAGTTTCTCTCTGGTGGCTGCCTTCATTCCGCTGTTGTTCATGGGCGGCGTGGTCGGGCGACTGTTCAAGGAGTTCGCCCTGACAGCCACGGCGACCATTCTGATTTCCGTCGTGGTTTCCCTGACACTGGCTCCAACGCTCGCCGCCATGTTCATGCGCGCCCCCAAGCACAGCCAGCATCAGAAACCGGGCTTTGGCGAGCGGCTGCTGGCGCTCTATGAGCGCGGCTTGCGCAAGGCTCTGGCTCACCAGCGTCTGACGCTCGGGGTCTTCGGCCTGACGCTGGTCCTCGCGGTTGTCGGTTATGTGGTCATTCCCAAGGGTTTCTTCCCGGTCCAGGACACCGCATTCGCTCTGGGGACCACCGAAGCCGCAGCCGATATTTCCTATCCGGACATGGTGAAAAAACACCTGGAGCTGGCAAAGATCGTCGGGGCCGACCCGGCGGTGCTGGCGTTCTCGCATTCGGTCGGGGTCAGCGGCAACAACCAGACCATCGCCAACGGCCGCTTCTGGATTTCTCTCAAGCCCCGAGCCCAGCGCGATGTGTCGGTCAATGAGTTCATCGACCGCCTGCGTCCGAAACTGGCCAAGGTCCCCGGCATCGTTCTTTACCTGCGCGCCGGCCAGGACATCAACCTCAGTTCCGGCCCCAGCCGTAGCCAGTATCAATATGTGCTCAAGAGCAACGATGGCGACCTGCTCAATACCTGGACCCAGCGCCTGACCGAAAAACTGCGCAGCAATCCGGCATTCCGCGACCTGTCCAACGACCTGCAACTGGGCGGCAGCGTGACCCATATCGAAATCGACCGCAGCGCCGCCTCGCGTTTCGGGCTGACCACCGCCGATGTCGATCAGGCGCTCTACGACGCCTTCGGCCAGCGGCAGATCAGTGAATTCCAGACCGAGGTCAACCAGTACAAGGTCGTGCTGGAGCTGGACGCACAACAGCGCGGCAAGGCCGAGAGCCTGAACTACTTCTACCTGCGCTCGCCGTTGACCAACGAGATGGTGCCGCTGTCGGCACTGGCCAAGGTCAGTGCGCCGACCATGGGGCCGCTGTCCATCAGCCATGACGGCATGTTCCCGGCCGCCAACCTGTCCTTCAACCTGGCCTCGGGCGTGGCGTTGGGCGATGCAGTACGCATGCTGGATGAAGCCAAGAAAGAAATCGCCATGCCGGCGGCGATCATCGGCAACTTCCAGGGCGCAGCCCAGGCATTCCAGAGTTCACTGGCCAACCAGCCATGGCTGATTCTGGCGGCGCTGGTGGCGGTGTATATCATTCTGGGTGTGCTTTACGAGAGTTTCGTCCACCCGCTGACCATCATTTCCACCCTGCCCTCGGCGGGCATCGGCGCGCTGTTGTTGCTGTGGATGATGGGCCAGGACTTCTCGATCATGGCGCTGATCGGAGTGGTGCTGCTGATCGGCATCGTCAAGAAAAACGGCATCCTGCTGGTGGACTTCGCACTTGAAGCCCAGCGTGAACAAGGTCTGACGCCACGGGAAGCAATCTATGAAGCCTGCATGACACGCTTTCGTCCGATTATCATGACCACCCTCGCCGCCCTGCTCGGCGCGCTGCCGTTGATGCTCGGCTTCGGGGTCGGTGCCGAACTGCGCCAGCCACTGGGGATTGCAGTGGTCGGCGGCCTGCTGGTCAGCCAGATGCTGACGCTGTTCACCACGCCGGTCATCTATCTGCAACTGGAGCGGCTGTTCCATCGCCGCCAGCCAGAGCCTGCGCCAGCGCTGGCCATCCACAAGTGAGAGTCGTCCCATGCGCGTGCTGATTATCGAAGACGAAGAGAAAACAGCGGATTACCTGCATCGCGGCCTGACCGAACAAGGCTATACCGTGGATCTGGCCCGGGACGGTATCGAAGGGCTGCACCAGGCCCTGGAAAACGAATACGAAGTCATCATCCTCGATGTCATGCTGCCAGGCCTTGATGGCTTTGGCGTGCTGCGCGCATTGCGGGCAAAGAAGCAGACGCCAGTGATCATGCTGACCGCACGCGAGCAGGTCGATGACCGGATTCGCGGCCTGCGCGAAGGTGCAGACGATTATCTGGGCAAACCGTTTTCCTTCCTGGAACTGGTCGCACGCCTGCAAGCGCTGACCCGGCGCAGCGGCGGCCATGAACCGGTGCAGATCAGCATCGCCGACCTGTGGATCGACCTGATCAGCCGCAAGGCCACGCGCTCCGGCGTACGCCTGGAACTGACCGCCAAGGAGTTCTCGCTGCTCAGTGTGCTGGCTCGGCGTCAGGGCGAGATTCTGTCCAAGACCGCCATTGCCGAGATGGTCTGGGACATCAATTTCGACAGCGACGCCAATGTCGTGGAAGTCGCGATCAAGCGTCTGCGCGCCAAGCTGGACGGCCCCCACGAACAGAAACTGCTGCACACCATTCGCGGCATGGGCTACGTGCTGGAGAACCGTGGTGCGGACTGACTCCATCGCCTTGCGCCTGAGCGGCCTGTTCGCGCTGGTCGCCTTCGGGGTGTTTCTGCTGATCGGCTGGGCCTTGTACCTGCAAGTCGACAAGAGCCTGGACCTGCTGCCCAAAGCCGAAGTGGATGCGCGCTACAGTGTGCTGGAGTCGGCAGTCAGTCGCTTCGGCAACCCCGAGCACTGGGGCAAGATCAAGAACAAGCTCACCTTGCTGAGCGAAGAAGACAAGCGTATCCGCTTCTGGGTCGTCAGCGACGATCCGGTCTATGAGTATGGTCGCCCGAGCACCGAGATCCGCAATTTTGCCCACGGTCCGCTGGGCATGCGCGATCTGAAACTGGCCGATCACCCGTATCCTTTCAAGGTACTGGTCAGCGAGTTTCCAGCCAAGGACCAGCGCCCCACGCTGCGCTTCATGACAGCCATCGACACGGAAACGTTTTGGCATACACAGCACTCGCTGCTGATTGCGCTGGTCAGCCTGGCAGTCGTCGGGATTGCCCTGGCTTCAGTGCTGGGCTACTGGGTGGCGCGCATTGGCTTGCGGCCGCTGGCCAGCCTTTCGTGGGAGGCCCAGAAACTGTCACCGCCGCATTTGTCCGGTCGCCTGCAAATGTCGCCATTGCCTCCAGAGCTGGAACAGTTCGTCACCTCTTTCAACTCGACGCTGGAGCGTGTCGAACAGGCCTATTCGCGGCTTGAGTCGTTCAACGCCGATGTGGCCCATGAACTGCGCTCACCGCTGACCAACCTCATCGGCCAGACTCAGGTAGCACTGACTCGCGGTCGCTCGGCCGAGCATTATTTCGAGGTGCTGCAATCGAACCTTGAAGAACTGGAGCGGCTGCGCTCGATCATCAACGACATGCTGTTCCTGGCCAGTGCCGATCAGGGCAGTAAAGTCACTGAGCTGACCTGCTCCTCTCTTGCTCAGGAAGTCGCCACTACCCTCGATTACCTGGATTTCATCCTTGAAGACGCTCAGGTCAAAGTCGATGTGCAAGGTGACGCCAGCGTGCCTATCGAAAAAGCCCATCTTCGCCGGGCCCTGATCAATCTGCTGCACAATGCGGTGCAACATACCGAGCCGGGTGAAGTGATTCGCGTGGACATTCAGCCAGGCAGCGGGCATGTCATTATCGGCGTCGCCAACCCCGGCCCCCAGATACCGGGAGAACATCTGCCCCGGCTGTTCGAGCGGTTCTATCGGGTAGATGCATCACGCAGCAACAGCGGCGCCAATCATGGCCTGGGGCTGGCGATCGTCAAAGCCATTGCGCTGATGCACGGAGGTACCGTCTTTGTGAAAAGCGAGCAGGGTTTCAATACGTTCGGAATCCATTTACCGCTCTAACTCAGCGTCATAAAAACCACGCCAACAAACAGCACACTAATGAAATATTCTTATTCACTGTGCTGCCCCCGAAAAACCCGTCCTTACTTGAATTAATTCATATGTTTTCATAAAGAGCGTGATATATATCCCGGCCCGAACCGCCCTGTTTTGGACGTACAACGGCTGCGATGAATTCTCCTGTGCCCGTGCAATCTGCAAAATATAAATGGACTCGTTCCGAGAACGTGCTGATCTGTGGAAGCTCGCTGTCAATGCTGGCCATACTGCTCATTGTCGCGTTCCTGCTGGCCCGTGAGCGTTCCGACGCAACATTGTCAGCGGCCCGTACAGCCTCCAATATCGTTCAATTGATCAATGCCGATGTACTGCGCAATGCCGAGCTGTATGACACTTCATTACAAGGCATCCTCAAGTCGTGGAAGCGTCCGGACCTGCCAGACATTTCGCCGGAACTGCGACAACTTGTCCTGTTTGATCGCTCCACAATAGCGCCGTTCAAGGGCGATATGGTGCTGCTGGATAAAACCGGAAAGATTATTGCGGACTCTTTGTCGGTGACGCCGCGTAACGATAACTTTTCAGATCGTGCCTATTTCCAGAGCCACCTGAAAAACCCGTCCCAGGGCCTGCACGTAAGCGGTCCGTTCAAGACACGCTGGGGCAATCCGGATTGGTGCATCAGCCTCAGCCGTCGCATGTCTGGCCCCAATGGCGAATTCGAAGGCGTCGCCAGTGGCGTCATACGGCTGATTTACTTCAAGCAACTGTTCAAGAGCCAGGTGCTGGAAAAAGGCAGCAGCATCAGCCTGATCACGGCACAGGGCACCATGCTGGTCCGCTACCCCGATATTGAGGGCCAGGACCTGACGGGGAAGGATTACAGTGCCTCGGAAAACTTCAAGCGTATCGTGCAGGAAGGCACCGGCAGCTTCACCGCCATGTCATCCCAGCTCAAGGCCATGCGCTTCTATACCTTTTCCCGTGTCGGCGATTTACAACTGATTGTTGTGATCGGTCAGGCCGAGGAAGAGGTGTATGCGGTCTGGAGACGCAATGCCTGGCTGGTGGGCAGCGCCACTGGTGTGCTGTGCATCGGGATTGTCTGGCTGACCTTGCTGCTGTGCCGTGAACTGCGCCGCCGCCACATGGCTGAAGACAAACTGGCCAGCCTCGCCGCGACCGATGGCCTGACCGGGCTGGCAAACCGGCGTCAGCTCGATGATGCGCTGGAGATCGAATGGGCGCGAGCGCTGCGCTCCGGCAAGCCACTGTCGCTGTTGATGATCGATGTGGACCATTTCAAGGCCTTCAACGAAAGTCATGGCCATCAAGGCGGAGATGAGGCACTGCGCAAGGTCGCCTACACCATTTCACGCAATATCCGTCGCCCTGGCGATATAGCCGCACGCTATGGTGGCGAGGAGTTTGTCGTGGTGCTGCCTGAAACCGATCTGCAGGGCGCGATGGTATTGGCTGAGTCGATCCGTCTGGCAGTCGAATCCATTCCTCCGTTTACCGACGACACACAATCGATCACGGTCAGCATTGGTGTCGCCTCACAGATCGTCCATCAGGACAATAAACTCGAAGCCCTGTTCGGGCTGGCCGACAAGGCGCTGTATCAGGCCAAGAACAATGGACGCAACAGAGTGGAACAGAGGCTGTTCGCCCGGAGCTGAACGCAAAAAACGCCAGACTGGCTGGCGTTTTTCTTCAAGCCTGCGGCAAACCGCTATCAGGAAGCGCGACGCACCTGATCACGCAAGGCCTTGACCTGATCGTGATTGCGCTGGGTGCCATCAAGCTGCTTGCGCACAAGGGCAACCACGTTGGTAGGCAAGGATTTCTCCTGAGCCTTTTGCAGGGCCTTCTTGTAGGCGTCCAGAGCATGGTCCTCGCCACGCTCCACTTCATTGAGAATGGCTTCGTCGCTCTTGCCGGTCAGCGCTGACTTGAGGTCAACCCAGACGCGGTGCAGAGAGCCAGCAGCGCTGGAACTGGTTTCCGGCTTGCCACCCAGCGCCCGGACTTCAGCCTGCAACTCGCTGACAGCGACACCGCACTCGGTAGCACGGGTCTGGAAAAAGTTCTTGAGCAAAGGGTTTTTCAGATCCTCAGCGCTGGTTTCAAAGCCCTTTTGACCGTCTTTGCTGGTTTCGATCAAATCGTTGAGCAGGTCAATGGATTCTTTATTGACGTCGGTCATTTCAATATCCTTACTAGGCAGTGTGGAAAAGTAATGTTGCTGACCTTAGTGATTGCAGAGCCCATGCCAGCTTCTTTTATTATTTTTTATAGATATTTTTCAATGACTTAGAAAAAACAGCCAATACATCACCCGCTCTTTCTGCATGAACTGTCGTTTTGCCTGCATGCAGAATGCAGGCAGGTTCTCATTTGCATTACGTTACTGATGGCTTACACATGAACCCGGAAAAACTAAAACTGCTGGTCACCCGTGAAATGCCGTTCGGCAAATACAAGGGCCGGCTGATTGCCGACCTGCCAGGCCATTACCTGAACTGGTTCGCTCGTGAAGGTTTCCCACAGGGCGAGCTGGGTGGGCTGCTGGCCCTGATGCAGGAAATCGACCATAACGGCCTGAGCGCGCTGCTGGACCCGCTGCGGACAAGGCCTCGCCAGTCTCTTCGCGACTGAAGTCTCCTACCCGGACGCTGCAGGAGCGAATTCATTCGCGAATGGGCTCCGATAACGCAGGCAAAAAAAAGCGGCGCCCCGGACCAGGGGGCACCGCAAAACCATACAAACCAACAACAACTTCTTTAAAGGCCTCGCGCCTGATGCCCGAGGCCAAGTGTTCAGTCAAACAACGCAAGCGCCTCTGCCGTGGCTTCCTGAATGCGACCCCAGTCGCCATTCTTGACCCACGCGTTATCGATCATCCAGGTCCCGCCCACGCACATCACGTTAGGCTGTGCGATGTAGCTTTTGAGGTTCTCGGCATTCACGCCGCCAGTCGGGCAGAAACGCACTTCGTTGAACGGGCCGCCCAAGGCCTTGATCGCCGCCACGCCGCCGCTGATTTCAGCCGGGAACAGTTTGAAACGGCGATAGCCCAAGGCATAACCGATCATGATTTCCGAGGCACTGCTGATACCGGGCAGCATCGGCAGCGGGCTATCGACCGCCGCTTGCAGCAGGTCGTGAGTGCTGCCGGGCGTCACGATGAATTGCGAGCCAGCCGCTTCGGCATCGGCCAGCATCTTGCGATCCAGCACGGTGCCCGCGCCCACGCACAATTCGGGGCGCTGCTCGCGCAGGATACGGATCGCACTCAGGCCAAACGCTGAACGCAAGGTGATTTCCAGGGCTGTCAGGCCACCGGCCGCCAGGGCATCGGCCAGCGGCAGGACATCCTCGTCGCGGGCAATGGTAATGACCGGCAGGATTCTGGCCTTGGCGCAGAGTTCGTCGATCTGGGCAATCTTGTTCGCCATGCTGTTTCGCGGCTGATTATTTTCGTTCGTTGTCATGGCGACGGTTCCTTTGCTTATGGGCACCAGTAAATCTCAAGTGTTGAGTTGAGGAAGGCACGGACCGGCAGTTGAGCAATGTCATCGCCCGCCAGCGCCGTGCGCAAAGTGTCGAGCTTGGCCTGGCCGGACACGGAAAGAATCGGGTGACGCGCCGAAGCCAGCAGGCGGCGAGTCAGGGTCAGGCGCTGATGCGGCACGCTGGGGGCCAGCATCGGCAGGCAGCGGCGCTCGTCATTCAGGTCCAGTGCCTGGGCAAGGTTCGGGCTGCCGGGGAACAGGGACGCGGTGTGCCCGTCGTCGCCCATCCCGAGGATCAGCACATCGATGGCTGGCAACTGCGCCAGAATCTCATCGGCTGCCAGAGCCGCTTCTTCCAGGCTCGCGGCCGGCGTGTACAGGCCAATGAACTTCGCCTCGGCCACCGGGCCTTGCAGCAAGTGGCGCTGCAACAGGCCAGCATTGCTGTCGGCATGCTCGACAGGAACCCAGCGCTCGTCAGCCAGGCTGATGACCACTTTGGACCAGTCAACAGGCTGCTCAGCCAGGCTCTGGAAAAACGCCACCGGGCTGCGTCCACCGGACACCACCAGGGTCGCCACGCCATTGGCGGCGATAGCCGCTTTCAGGCGCTCGGCCACATTGCCTGCCAGCGCACTGGCCAACTGTTGCGGGCTATCGAATTCGCGTGCCACCAGCCCTGCTGGCAGCTCAAGATCACATATCGCCATACCACGACCTCCCGTCACGAGTAATCAGGGCAATGGAGCTCATAGGTCCCCAGGAACCGGCGGCATAAGGCTTGGGCGCATCGCCTGCCTTCTTCCAGCCAGCGATCAACTGATCGCACCATTGCCACGCATACTCGATCTCATCTTTGCGAACAAACAGGTTCTGATTGCCGCGCATCACTTCCAGCAACAACCGCTCATAGGCATCCGGGACCCGGGCGCTGCGGTAGGTGTCGGAAAAATTCAATTGCAACGGGCCGCTGCGCAACTGCATGCCTTTATCCAGCCCCTGATCCTTGGTCATCACTTGCAGGGAAATGCCCTCATCGGGCTGCAGGCGGATAATCAGGCGGTTGCTGATCTGCAAGCGCTGTTCAGGCGCAAAGATGTAGTGCGGCGGCTCTTTGAAGTGGATCACGATCTGCGACAGCTTCTGCGGCATGCGCTTGCCGGTACGCAGGTAGAACGGCGTACCCGACCAGCGCCAGTTGCGGATGTCGGCGCGCAGGGCCACAAAGGTTTCGGTGTCGCTCTGGGTATTGGAGTTTTCTTCCTCCAGATAGCCGGGCACCGATTTGCCTTCGCTGTAACCGGCGGTGTATTGCCCACGCACCACCTGGGTCGCCAGACGCTCGGGCGTGAAGGGTGCCAGCGCCTTGAGCACCTTGACCTTCTCGTCGCGGATGCTGTCGGCCGACAGGTCGCTGGGCGGGTCCATGGCAATCAGGCAGAGCAGTTGCAGCAAGTGGTTCTGAATCATGTCGCGCAGCTGGCCGGCCTGATCGAAATAGCCCCAGCGGCCTTCGATGCCGACCTTCTCGGCCACGGTGATTTCAACGTGGGAGATGTGATTCTGGTTCCACTGAGTCTCGAACAGGCTATTGGCGAAACGCAGGGCAATGAGGTTTTGCACCGTGTCCTTGCCCAGATAGTGGTCGATCCGGTAGACGCGGTTTTCCGGGAAGAACTGCGCGACGGCATCATTGACCCGTCGCGAGGACGCCAGATCATGACCGATGGGCTTTTCCAGCACGGCACGGGTACGATCGGCCAGACCGACCGAGGCCAGGTTCTCGCAGATGGCGCCGTAGACCGATGCAGGTGTCGCGAAGTAGGCAATAAGCGTTTCAGCATTACCGACACGCTCGGCCAGCGCGACATAATCCTCGCCTTTGAGGAAGTCCACGTGCAGATAGCTCAGGCGCGACTTGAAACGCTCAACGTTATCCGTCTCCAGTTCAGCCTCGGGAATGAAGCGGCGCATGGATTTTTCGATGTACGCCAGATGCGACTGCTCGGTGCCAGGTTCACGCGCCAGGGCAAGAATCCGGGTGTCTTCATGCAGTAATCCGGCGCGGTCGAGTTGGTAAAGAGCCGGGAACAGCTTGCGCACTGCCAGGTCACCCAAGGCGCCAAACAAGGCAAAAGTGCACGGTTCAACCGTAATCGAGGGCATAATGTTGGTTCTTTTATCAAGTTAGGCTACAAATACCTTTTTTAAAGGCGTTACTCAAGGCCGAATGTAGTAATAACCACAACATTTTGTCTAAAACCATATTCCAGTGGTGATCAACACAGGCCACCAGTACGATAGGCCACCTTTGCTACAGGCTAAAGAGCTAATACAAAACCGTTGGTTAATCAGCCGCGACAAGGACTTTTAATGGACCGCGCAAGAAATCTCCTGGAGCAGATCCAGGGTCGGCTCGAAGAGCTGAACAAGGCTGAACGCAAGGTCGCCGAGGTGATCCTGCTCAACCCGCAGATGGCTACGCGGCTCAGCATCGCGGCCCTCGCCCAGGCGGCAAAGGTCAGCGAGCCGACGGTCAACCGCTTTTGCCGCTCGTTCAACGTCAGCGGTTATCCCGAGCTGAAACTGCAACTGGCGCAAAGCCTGGCCAGCGGTGCGGCCTATGTCAGCCGCGCCGTGGAAGCCGACGACAACCCCGAGGCCTACACTCAGAAGATTTTTGGTAGCGCCATCGCGTCACTGGACAGCGCCTGCCAGCAACTGGACCCGAACCTGATCAGCAAGTCGGTGGACATGCTGATCCAGGCCCGCCAGATCCATTTCTTCGGCCTGGGCGCCTCGGCCCCCGTGGCGCTGGACGCACAGCACAAGTTCTTCCGCTTCAACCTGGCGGTCACCGCCCATGCCGACGTGCTGATGCAGCGCATGATCGCCTCGGTGGCGCATACCGGTGAGTTATTCGTGATCATTTCCTACACCGGTCGCACCCGTGAACTGGTGGAAGTGGCACGCATTGCGCGGGCCAATGGCGCCTCGGTACTGGGCCTCACCGCTGCCGGCTCTCCCCTGGCCAAGGCCAGCACCGTCAGCCTGAATATCCCGCTGCCAGAAGACACCGATATCTACATGCCGATGACGTCGCGGATCATCCAGCTCACCGTCCTCGACGTGCTGGCCACCGGCATGACCCTGCGCCGTGGCGTGGACTTCCAGCCACACCTGCGCAAGATCAAGGAAAGCCTGAATGACAGCCGGTATCCGGCAGAGGATCAGGGCTAAGCCCAATCCTGCCTCTATGTGGGAGGGAGCTTGCTCGCGACAGGGCCGGTGAGTTCAGAAAAAACTTTTGGGGCGCACTTCAAATTGCCGTCGCGGCCAAGGCTCCTCCCACATCCGGTGGCACAGGCCCATCAAGCCAGACAGGCCTGCAACCTGATCTGCGCCTGCTCTCCCGGCTCCAGGCTTCCGTGTTCGCTCTCACATGAAGTCGCTTCAACACGGACGAATCCGCTGGCTTCGCTGCCACAGACGCCCAATAACGGCCTGCTGCCAGGATGCCAGACCACCGTGCTCGGGCTGTCGCTGGTGTCGATGTGCAAACGCCGCTTCCAGGCCCGGTCCTGAAGCTGCAAGGCTCCGGCATGCTCGAAGACACGCTGGCAACCGCCGACAACCCGCAAGTCGCCTTCCTGCTGGCAAGCCTGCCGACTCAGCTTGTCATACCCTTGAACGCCATCGAGCCCCTCCAGCGCCACGCCCGACACATCGCTGATGCGCCAGTAGGCATGTAGCCCATGACTGAAATGACAAGGTTCGCTGTCCTCATGCCGGGTACTCAAACGCAGCTCCATGCCCTGCCCCAGCTCGGCATGCAGATCGACCTGCCAGTCCCAGAGCTGCAATTGCCAGTGCAGGGTCACGCCCACTTCGCTTTCAGCGCTGTCGATCAGCTTCCAGTTGAGCAGACGCGCCCAGCCATGGGCAGGCCAGCCGCTTTCACTGGGATGACGGCCATACCAGGGCCAGCAGACCGGCACGCCACCACGAATGGCGCCGACCTGCGGCCATTGCGCAGCACACCAGAGCCAGGGTTTCTGACCCCGAGGCTGGAAATGCAATAACTGCCCGCCCTGGCGGCTGAACACGGCCTGGCACTGGGGATGATCGATCACCAGCACATCGCGTAGCTGATAGCGCTCCCACTCGAAAGTCGGGCGGGTACGTCGGGATGTGAAAAAGCGTTGCAAGGGGTGCTCAAGCATCTGCGCGTTCGTGAGGGACATCGCCAATCGCACCTCTGAAAATAAAATAATTCATGACCATAAAAAAACGGGCAGCCAGGCTGCCCGCAAAGCACACACGACCTTGATCGGTTTATGAAATCAGAACTTCGACTGAATTTTCAGACCCGCAACAATGGCATCGTCGACCTGGCTCACGCCGCCAGGATGCTTGATGTATTGCAGGTTGGGACGCACGGTCAGCCAGTTGGTGACGTGGAAGCCGTAGTAGATTTCCGAGTTGTACTCGGTGTCCTGTACCGGCAGGTAGCCCGGGTTGTCGTAGTCGTTGATGCCACTAAGCTGGTTGGCCAGACGAACACGGTCCTGCACATCGTCGTTGACGTGGATACGGGCGATACCGATACCGATGTCATCCTTTGGACGCGAATCGAACGGACCTTTGTAGGTCAGGCCGATCTGCTGGTAGTTATCGACGAAGTTGGTTTCCTTGTCATGCACGGTAGCGTTGGCAAAGATGCTCAGACCACGGGAGGCATCGCCATTGTGCGACGTCAACTGCTGCTGGGCCACGATCCACCAGCCATGTTTGCTGTCATGAGATTTGAACGCGCCACCGGAGATCGGCTGAGCCTGACCGTCGGCACCTTCATAGACGTCGTCGGCATTAGGCGTGCTCTTGTAGAAACCGACACGGTATTCGCCAGGCAGCGAGTTGACGGTCGGAGTCCAGACCAGTTCAACCGGCAGGATCATGCCCTTGGTGCCGCTACCGCTGAGCTTGAAGCCGTTGCCGGTTTCGAGGTTAGACGGGTTCTGTTCGTACACACCGACCTGGGCATAGACCTCAGGCGTGATGTTGTACTTGATGCGCAAGGCCCACTGGCTGATTGGCCAGTTGTACCAGGTGTTGACGTAGTTACCCACCTGCGAGCCGCAGAACGACAGGTTCTGGAAGTCGCACGGGAAGGAGTTGAAGTCTTCGCCCGGCCCGAAACGGCCAGCCTTGACGTCCAGCACGCCATCGAAATACTTCTGCTTGACCCACAACTGGGTCAGACGCCAGGTCTGACCACGACCCCAGACTTCCTGCGAGGAACTGAGCGTGCCGGCACGAGGATCACCGATCCGGTCATTGGAAATGTTGCGACCACTACGTTCGGTAATCGCCAGCTTGAACTCGGCATCCTTCAGGCCAAAGGCCTTCTCCAGATCGACTTTCAAGCCAAAAGCGAACTGGTCACTGTAACGGCCCGTGGTGTCGTCGTTATAGCCACCCTTGAGGTTGCTGGCCATCTCGGAGACGTACTCCAGAGAAAAGTCGTAACCCTTGTCGAGCAACTCGGTGCGCGTACCGCCCCAGTCACCTGTCATCCACGGTGAGTTGGCATCGAACGCATCGGCAGCATGAGCGCCGCCCGCCAGACTCATCGCACCCACAACCGAAAGCTTGCGTACCAACTGGAACCGGGAAAGCGATTTAGCCTTTATCTTCTTCATCCCATCAATCCTCGTTTTATTGTTATTAGCTTTGGTGCACGTTTTACTTACTGCTTCGTGTTCACTGGCGGGTCATGCGGTATGGCAGCACTTGACCAGCCAGCTGTGCTCGGTACGTCTAACGAATCATCTGCGTGACATTGCCCACGCGCTCAGCCGTTTGCTGCTTTCCCAAAACACCCAGACGCTCGCCGCTCTGGGCATCGAAAAGCAGGACCCTGGACGGGTCGAATTGCAGGGTCAGGCTTTCGCTCACCTGAGGCGCGACATCCGGCGCCAGACGACAGCAGACTTTACTCTGATTCAGGGTGACAAAAACCAGTGTGTCCGGCCCGGTCGGCTCGGTGACCTGCACTTCAGCACGAATGGTCGGCAACCCGTTGGGCTCGCCAGACGCCAGGGTGATCTGCTCCGGACGAATGCCCAGAATCACTTCGCGGTCCTCCAGCCCTGCATCGCTCAGCCCCAATGGCAGCTCGCATCGGGCCTGACCGCTGTCGAGTACCGCCAGCAGGCGGCCTTCCTTGCGTTGCAGACGCAACGGAATGAAGTTCATGGGCGGCGAACCGATGAAACTGGCGACGAACAGGTTGGCCGGATCGTTGTAGATCTGCTTGGGCGTACCGAACTGCTGAACGATCCCGTCCTTCATGACGGCCACCTTGTCGCCCAGGGTCATCGCCTCGATCTGGTCGTGGGTGACGTAGACGGTGGTGGTTTTCAGGCGCTGGTGCATCAGTTTCATTTCGGTGCGCATCTCGACCCGCAGCTTGGCGTCGAGGTTGGACAGCGGTTCGTCGAACAGGTAGATCTTCGGACGCCGCGCCAGGGCACGCCCCATGGCGACCCGCTGCTGCTGACCACCGGACAACTGGCCCGGCTTGCGATTGAGCAGGTGTTCGATCTGCAACAGCTTGGCAACCCGACTCACTTCTTCGTCGATGGCAGCCTGCGGCATCTTGCGGATTTTCAGGCCGAATTCGATGTTCTCCCGCACGTTCATGGTCGGATACAGCGCGTAGGACTGGAACACCATCGCGATATCACGATCCTTCGGGCTGGTGCCGCTGACGTCTTCGCCATCGATCAGGATCGCGCCGCCACTGATGCTCTCAAGGCCAGCAATGCAGTTCATCAGCGTCGACTTGCCGCAACCGGACGGGCCGACCAGGATCAGGAACTCGCCATCATTGATTTTCAGCTCAATGTTCTTGAGCGTGTCCGGCAGGTTGGCGCCGTAGGTCTTGTTTACGTTACGTAGTTCGAGAGTCGCCATGATTACCCCTTGACCGCGCCGGCCGTGAGCCCACGCAGGAAATACTTGCCAGCCAGCACATAGACCAGCAGTGTCGGCAGCCCGGCGATCATCGCCGCCGCCATATCAACGTTGTATTCCTTGGCCCCGGTGCTGGTGTTGACCAGGTTGTTCAGCGCCACGGTGACGGGCTGGGATTCGCCACTGGAAAACACCACGCCAAACAGGAAGTCATTCCAGATCTGGGTGAACTGCCAGATCAGGCAGACCATGATGATGGGCGTGGACATCGGCAGGATGATCCGCCAGAAAATCGTGAAGAAACCCGCACCGTCAAGACGTGCCGCTCTGACCAGCGCATCCGGGATACTGACGTAGTAGTTGCGAAAGAACAGTGTGGTGAATGCCAGCCCGTAGACCACATGCACGAACACCAGGCCGGTGGTGGTACTGGCCAGCCCCATCTTGCCGAGGGTAAAGGACGCTGGCAGCAGCACGGTCTGGAACGGCAGGAAGCAACCGAAGAGCAACAGGCCGAAGAACAGCTGCGAACCGCGAAAGCGCCACATCGACAGCACATAGCCGTTCAGCGCACCGATGGCTGTGGAGATGATCACTGCCGGGATGGTGATCTTGATCGAGTTCCAGAAATAGCCATCGACGATATCCCAGGCCTTGATCCAGCCGATAGCCGTGACCACGCTTGGCCAGCTCAGCAGGTTACCGCTGCCGATATCTTCAGGTGCCTTGAAGCTGGTCAGGAGCATGACCACCAACGGCACCAGATACAGAAGACAGGCCAGCAGCAGCACGGCATGAATCAGAATCCGGCTGAAGCTGATGGAAGGTTTGCCAACATGACTACTCATGGCGTTTTGTCCTCAGCTCGGAATACAGGTACGGCACCAGAATCGCCAGGATCGCGCCGAGCATCAGAATCGCACTGGCCGAGCCCATGCCCATCTGGCCACGACTGAAGGTGAAGGAATACATGAACATCGCTGGCAGGTCCGACGAGTAACCGGGACCGCCGGCCGTCATTGCCGCCACCAGGTCGAAGCTCTTGATGGCGATGTGCGCCAGAATCATCACGGCACTGAAGAACACCGGACGCAGGCTGGGCAATATCACGCGCCAGTAGATGAGCGGCAAGCTCGCGCCATCCATCTGTGCAGCGCGAATGATCGATTGGTCGACACCACGCAGGCCCGCCAGAAACAGCGCCATGACAAACCCGGAAGACTGCCAGACCGCCGCGATGACCAGGCAGTACACAACCCGGTCGGGATCGACCAGCCAGTCCAGGCGAAAGCCTTCCCAGCCCCAGTCGCGCAGCATCTTGTCCAGACCAAGGCCCGGGTTGAGCAGCCATTTCCAGGCCGTACCGGTGACGATCATCGACAGCGCCATCGGGTAGAGATAAATGGTGCGAATCGCACCTTCACGGCGAATGCGCTGATCCAGCAGCACCGCCAGCACCACGCCGACCACCAGACTGATGGCGATGAACATACCGCCGAACATGAGCAGGTTCTTGCTCGCCACCCACCAGCGGTCGTTGTCCATAAGGCGCATGTATTGCGCCAGCCCGACCCATTTGTAGGTCGGCAGGAAAGTCGAGTTGGTAAAGGAGAGGACGAAGGTCCACAGGATGTAACCGTAAAAACCAACCAGCACGACGAACATGCTGGGTGCCAGTACCAACTTGGGCAACCAGCGTTGCAGCGCATCCAGAGGCGAGGCTTTGCTGAACACAGCGACAGAGCTCATCGGGAGTATCCAATCCGGAATATCGAATCCAGGCCGCAGGCGTGTGTGAAACCGGGGTACGGGTTCATCAGCACGAACTGCGGCTGGGGTTCAGGTAACGATAATTACTGGGCTGACATGATTGCCGCGCCCAGTTTCCTGGCTGCTGCGGCAGGGTCGGCATCTTTATCGTTGATGTAGTTGGTCACGACATCGAAGAATGCGCCTTGTACCGCCAGCGTAGTCGCCATGTTGTGAGCCATGCTTGGCTGCAGACCGCCGGTTTTCGAGTCAGCCAGGAAATCTTTTGCAGCAGCCTGGGCGCAGGAATCGAAACCGTGCTTCTCCATATTGGCCAGCATGTCGTTACGAACCGGAATGGAGCCTTTGTTGATGCTGAAGACCTGCTGGAAGTTTTCACCCAGCGCGACCTTGGCCAGGTCCTGTTGCGCAGCGGTGGTGCCCTTGTCTTTCTGCTTGAACACGGCCAGCGAATCGATGTTGTAGGTGAACGCCTTTTCAGTGCCCGGGAAGGCTACGCACTCGTAATCCTTGCCTGCGACTTTCTTGGCGGCAGTCCACTCGCTCTTGGCCCAGTCGCCCATGATCTGCATGCCAGCCTTGCCGCTGATGACACTGGCTGCCGCGATATTCCAGTCACGACCGGCGCGGTTGGCGTCCATGTAGGTGGCGACTTTCTTGAGTTCGGCGAAGGACTTGGCCATTTCCGGACCGGTCAGGGCTTTCTGGTCAAGATCGACGAGGGCCTTCTTGTAGCCTTCTGCGCCCATGACCGAGAGGACTACAGCCTCGAATACGGTGCTGTCCTGCCATGGCTGACCGCCATGGGCCAGTGCAATGAAACCGGCGGCCTTGAGCTTGTCGCCAGCGGCATAGAATTCTTCGAGGGTGGTCGGGGGCTTGTCGATACCGGCTTTCTTGAAGACTTCCGGGTTGATCCACAGCCAGTTGACGCGGTGGATGTTCACCGGCACGGCAACGTATTCGTTCTCGAATTTCACGGTGTCGGAGACTTTCTTGTCCAGAAGAGAATCCCACTTCTCTTCCTTGGCAACATCCTTCAACGCATCGGTATCGAGCAGGCCGGTGGAACCCCATTCCTGAATGTCCGGGCCTTTGATCTGTGCTACGCCAGGCGGGTTACCCGCTACTGCGCGGCTCTTGAGCACGGTCATTGCCGTCGCACCGCCACCGCCGGCAATCGCGCCGTCCTTCCAGGTAAAACCGTCTTTTTCAACCTGCGCTTTCAAAACATCGACAGCGGCCTTTTCGCCACCGGACGTCCACCAGTGCACGACTTCGATAGTGCCTTTGGAATCAGCAGCAGTAACGCTCAGAGGGAACAACGAGGCGAGGGAAATGACAACAGCGAGACGTGAGATTGAATTCATCGATTTGACCTTTCTTGTTGTTATGCATGAGCAAGTCTGTGCTTGCGCTCAAAGCAGTTTAACCAAGGGTTTTTCAAGCACGGTAACGAAGGGACGCGCAAAAGTCACAGGATGGTTACATTCACCACCCGTCCTCTGGACAGCAACACCCAACCTCAAGGCAGGTTAGTTCATTTTTCCAGAACCGGTCATCCAACGAAAATTCAATCACAACGACATCATTGACTTCATACCATCACTCGGATTACGTGAAACCCTCTACTTCATAGTGCAAATGAATATAACTTGAAACGATTGCCGCACACTTGATTACCTAGAATTAAAAGGCAGGACGCCTTTCATCACGCCCCCTTACTTCAACTCTTATTAAAAGAGCATAAACGGACGTGCATTTTCATTCACAAGGAATAACACAATGAACAACACTCCTGTTTCGCCCAAGTCCGGTGAAATTGATCCGGGCTTTCAACCCGTCGTCGTTCCCAACCCGGTTGAAGGCCAAAGACTTTTTTCTGTCGACACCTTGCTCAGGCTGGCCGATGGCTCTTTCATTGCTGGCTGCCAGGATGAGAACTATCGACAACTTCCCTGCCTGGTCAGAATAAAACCTGATAACAGCCTTGATACAACCTTCGGCCAGAATGGCTACGCCTTCGTTAATGTACGTAGCGCCCCTCTGGCCGAGAACGACGGTTATCTGCTGAATGTGGATCTATTGCCAGACGGCCGGTATCTGGCCAGGCTGGATACCACAATAACGATCAAGGGCCAGCGGGTCAGTAGCCTGGTACTGGCCTGTTTTACAGCGGATGGCCAGAAAGACCCGGCCTTTGGCAACAACGGGCTGCGCCTGTATCCACTCCCCGGCAACCCGGGACAATGGCCGTCGCCATTGCGCAAGCTTGCCAGCCGTATTCCCCAGCCTCAATCCCTGCGATTCCCCGATGAACAATACGGTGACCTCAAGGTATTGAGCGATGGAAAACTGCTCGTCCTCACCACGGTAAGAGACATGGTTGAATATGTTCATCGCACTTATGTCCTGAGACTCACCCCGGACGGAGAACCGGACCCGACCTTCAATACCGATGGCCTGATGGAGCCTGAAAGTTATGTGTGGTTCAAGCCTTATCGTTTAATCGTGCAAGACAATGGAATGTTTGTCATCGGCGGCGAACATCCAGGTGTTCCCTTTATTGCCAGATTTCATGAAAACGGGGCTCTCGATACCACATTCGCCTCAGATGGATATTTTACAGACTTTGGCAATTACGCTTATTCAAGCTGGAATTCGCTTATACAGGACGCTGATGGCAATATTGTCTGCGCAGGAAACAGAGGCAGTGTAAACATCGTTCGCGGCAGAGGCGTTCTGGCCATTTGCAAGTTAGACATGAATGGTCAACGTATTCCAGAGTTCAATCAGGGAGAAACCGTACTGATCGAATCAAGAGAACCCGACAATGTCGTACCGGTAAACTTCACGGCTATTGTCGACCGCTCCGGGCGGATTGTAGTGGCTGGCAGACACATAAACGCGATACCGAAACTGACAGGCTTCATGGCCCGTCTGCTCGAAAACGGGCAGCCAGACACCAGCCTGGGAGCAGACGGCGTGTGTTACTACGAAGAAATCGAGGGGTTGAACTATCTGAGCGAAGATCCGGACACCGGGGCCTATTATTCCAGTGTTATAACGGGTTTTTCACCCAATGCCATATATCGATTCATCAGTTGAAACAGACACAGACCACACATAGAAACGAATTCATTCGCGAATAAATTCGCTTGTACCGAGGCGGTGTCCAGGCACCGCCGATGATGATCTGCCTCAATCCACTGACCGAGGCAAAAACAGTGTCACCCGCAATCCGCCCTCGCGCAGATTCTGCAGGCTCACTTCGCCTCCATGGCTGTGGGCGATATTGCGAGCGATGCCCAGGCCAAGACCGTAGCCCTGTTGCTGGCTGCCAGCCAGACGAAAATGCGGCTCGAACACATGTTCCAGTCGCTTTTCCGGCACCCCCGGCCCTTCGTCATCCACGTGCAGGACGAAAGCCAGGTCGTTGTCTTCGACCTTCAAATGCGCGCGATGCCCGTACTTGATGGCGTTATCGATCAGGTTGCCGATGCAACGCTTGAGCGCCAGCGGCTTGCCGGGATAAGCCGCTTCGGCAACCCCCTTCTGCGTGACACGCCCGTCACGCAGATAGGGCTCGATCAGGCATTCAAGCAAGTGATTGAGGTCCACCTGCTCGATGTTCTCGTGAATGTCGGTGTCCTTCACGCATTGCAACGCGCCTTTGACCAGCAGCTCAAGCTCATCGAGATCGCGGCTGAACTTGGTCTGCATCATTTCGTCTTCCAGCAACTCGACACGCAACCGCAAGCGGGTGATGGGCGTGCGCAAGTCATGAGAAATGGCGCTGAACAACTGGCCGCGCTCCGTCAGATAACGACTGATCCGGTTGCGCATGGCATTGAAGGCGCGGCTGACCTCAACCACTTCACTGCCACCGCCCTCGACCACCGGCTCGACATCGGCGCCCAGGGACATGTCACGCGCCGCACGCGCCAGACGCTTGAGGGGCCGGCTTTGCCAATGCACCAGCAGGCCGATGAAGAACAGCAGAAAAACACTGGTCAGGGCAATGAACCAGACCTGCTGCAAAGGAAGCTCCTGCTCTTCCAGAGAGGTATAGGGCTCAGGCAGCAGTGACGCGATATACAGCCATTCGCCGGGAGCCAGTTCAATCTGGGTCACCAGAACAGGAGGGTTCAGCGGCTCAAGGGTCAGCGCGTAATGCGCCCAGGAGCGTGGCAACTCATCGAGCTTCAGGCCGCTGTTGAAAATCCGCAGGTCATCCGGGCGCACGAACCACACGGCAATGTCGGGATCATTGCCCAGGTGTTGGCGCAATACTTCATCGACAACCTGCAACACCGCCTGCTTGCGAGGCGTGGGCGGCAATATCTGCATGTCCAGCGGACGGTCATTGAGCGATACGACAAAGCGCGTACCGCCCATGCTGCGCAATTGATCCAGCACCAGCGGACGGTAGGCCAGAGGCAACGAGCGAAAGTAGCTGACACTGGCCGCCATGGAATACGCCAGGCTGCGCGCACTGGTCACCAGCCCGACCATTTGCGTGGCCCGCAACTGGGAAAGCCAGATGACGCTGGACAAGGCCTGAGCCATCAAGACCGCCAGCAGCGTCAGCAACAGCATCCGCCCCAACAGTGAACGCGGCAGCCTTGGGCGGCGCAACTTCAAGAGGGTCGTTTCAGTAGCCATTGCTGGCGTGCACGCTAACGTTCGTCGCCAGAAGGTAACCACTGCCGCGTATCGTGCGTATCAGGCGCGGCGCCTTGCCAGTGTCGCGCAAACGCTGGCGCAGACGACTGACGGCCATGTCGACAATGCGCTCCAGCGGCATCAGTTCACGCCCGCGAGTGGCGTTGCCGATGGTGTCGCGATCCAGGATCTGCTGCGGGTTATCGAGAAACAGCTTGAGCAGCGCAAAGTCCGCCCCCGAAAGAATCACTTCCTCGCCATCGTTGTGAAACAGCCGGTGGCTGACCATGTCCAGACGCCACTCATCGAACACCATCACGTCATTGCCGCTGCGTTCCTGACCAAACTGGGCACGACGCAACAAGGCCTTGATCCGGGCCTGCAATTCACGGGGGCTGAAAGGTTTACCCAGATAATCGTCAGCCCCGAGTTCCAGGCCGATGACACGGTCGGCCTCATCGGAACTGGCGGTAAGCATGATGATCGGCACATGGGGCTGGCGCGGATGCTGGCGCACCCAGCGGCACAGGCTGAAGCCGTCTTCATCGGGCAGCATGACGTCGAGGATCAGCAGGTCGCTGGGAGCCTCGTTGAACGCCTGTCGAAAATCCGCGCCGTCCCCAACAGTACGCACCTGAAAACCGGCACGGCTGAGGTAGGTATCCAGCAACTCGCGGATCTCCTGGTCATCATCGACCAACAGAATCGATTTACTGACTGAGCTCAAATTGAATCGTCCTTGTTAGCAGTGACGTTGTTGTTATTGGGTTGCCATCCATGACACGCAGCGTGTGAAAAACGAATCAGAGATCCTTTCCAAATGCCTGTTGCAATGCTACGCCTGCCCCCATCAAACCGGGGTATTCGGCAGTGACCAGCCAGACCGGCAGGCCCTTGAAGTAATCGCTCATCACGCCCTTTTCAGCGAGTGCGCGCTTGAAACCGCTGTTGCTGAAGAAGTCGACGAAACGTGGCACCACGCCGCCAACGATATAGACCCCACCCAGGCCACCCAGAGTGAGCACGTTGTTGCCCACCACCCGGCCCAGAAATACACAGAACTGATCCAGAACCCCTGCCGCCACCGGGTCACCCGCCACAGCCGCCGAGGTAATGGCAGCCGGCGACTTGAGCACTGGCTCGATATCGTCCAGCGCACAACTGACCTGATACAACTGCAACAGGCCCGCGCCACTCAATACCGTCTCGGCACTGACATGCTCGTGCTCGGCCATCAGACGTGTCCACAGCAAGGCTTCACGGGCGGTGCCGATCGGCAGATCCACATGACCACCCTCGCCGGGCAAGGCCGTCCAGCGGTCTTCGCCGACGCTGATCAAGGTTCCGACCCCAAGCCCGGTCCCCGGCCCGATCACCACACGCGGGCGATCCGGCTTGCCGAGACCGTGGCAGATGGTCAGGTATTCGTCATCACGCAGGCGGGTCATGCCCAGCGCCATGGCCGTGAAGTCGTTGATCAGCAGCAGCTCATCGACTTTCAGGTTTTCGCAGAACTTCGACCGGCTCAATTGCCAGTGGCTGTTGGTGAAATAGAACTCATCGCCATCCACCGGCCCGGCCACGGCCAGACAGACGAAGCCGACATCGCCACGTTGCAACTCAAGATCCTGCAAGTAGATCTCGATGGCTTGTTCCGGCCCGGCGTAATCGATGGTCGGGAATACCCGAATCGAATGCAGTTTGTCGTCTTCCCAAATGGCAAAACGTGCATTGGTGCCGCCAATATCACCGACCAGAGCCAATTTCACTTGAGCGTCTCCAGATTTGAAGTAAAGGCGCTGGCGCCCTGCTCCGCCGAGCTGAAGGCCATGCGCATGAAACCGAACAGTTCCCGGCCACAGCCGACACCGTTGTCGAGCTGACCGACTGCCGGTTGTCTGGCTCCCAATTCTGACGCTTCGACCAGAACTTGCAACGTGCCTTTTACGCCATCGACGCGAATCACGTCACCATCTCGCACAAGAGCCAAAGGGCCACCATCAAAGGCTTCCGGGCAGACATGAATCGCCGCCGGAATCTTGCCCGAGGCTCCGGACATGCGCCCGTCAGTCACCAGGGCAACCTTGAAGCCACGATCCTGAAGCACGCCCAGGAATGGCGTCATCTTGTGCAGTTCAGGCATGCCGTTGGAGCGCGGCCCCTGGAAGCGCATCACCGCCACGAAATCACGCTCCAGCTCACCGGCCTTGAACGCATCGGCCAGATCCTGCTGATCCTGGAAAACCCTGGCCGGTGCTTCGACGATCTGATGCTCGGGCGCCACGGCGGAGACTTTCATCACGCCACGCCCCAGGTTGCCCTCCATGACCCGCAGGCCGCCTTCCGGCGAGAACGGACGCGCCACCGGGCGCAGAATGTTTTCGTCCAGGCTTTGCAGTGGACCTTCGCGCCAGACCAGCTTGCCATCTTCCAGGAAAGGTTCCTTGGTGTAGCGGCTCAAGCCATGACCGGCCACGGTATTGACGTCTTCGTGAAGCAGACCGGCAGCCAGCAGTTCACGGATCAGGAACGACATGCCGCCCGCTGCCTGGAAGTGGTTGATGTCGGCCTTGCCGTTTGGATAGACGTGGCTCAGGGTCGGCACGACTTCCGAGAGGTCGGCCATGTCCTGCCAGGTCAACTGGATGCCTGCGGCCTGAGCAATCGCTGGCATGTGCAAGGTGTGGTTGGTCGAACCGCCCGTGGCGTGCAGGGCGACGATGGAGTTGACCAGCACTCGCTCATCGACGATTTCACCAATTGGCATGAAGTCGCCGCTTTGCTTGGTCAGGCGAGTGACCTGCTGCGCCGCCTCGGCTGTCAGCGCCTCACGCAACGGCGTGCCCGGATTGACGAACGAAGCGCCCGGCAGGTGCAAGCCCATGACTTCCATCAACAACTGGTTGGTATTGGCTGTGCCGTAGAACGTGCAGGTGCCCGGACCGTGGTAGGACTTCATCTCCGAATCCAGCAACTCTTCGCGGGTCGCCTTGCCTTCGGCGTAGCGCTGGCGCACATCGGCCTTTTCCTTGTTGGAAATACCGGAAACCATCGGCCCGCCGGGCACGAAGATGGTTGGCAAGTGACCGAAACGCAGCGAGCCCATCATCAGGCCCGGCACGATCTTGTCGCAGATGCCCAGCATCAATGCGGCATCGAACATGTTGTGGGACAGCGCCACCGCCGTGGACATGGCGATCACTTCACGGCTGGCGATGGCCAGTTCCATGCCCGGCTCGCCCTGGGTCACGCCATCGCACATGGCCGGCACGCCGCCCGCGAACTGGCCGACCGAACCAATGTCACGTAAAGCCTTTTTGATCTGGGCAGGAAAGACTTCGTACGGCTGATGCGCCGAAAGCATGTCGTTATATGAAGAAATAATTGCCACGTTGGCGGCGTTCATCAGGCGCAGGTTCTGCTTGTCCTCGGGTGCGCATCCGGCAACGCCGTGGGCGAAGTTGGCGCATTGCAGTTGGCCACGCATCGGGCCGTCGCTCGCTGCGCCGCGAATCAGTTGCAGGTAGCGCTGACGGGTTTCGCGACTACGAGCGATAAGACGCTCGGTTACCTCAAGAATGCGGGGATGCATGTGATGAACTCCAGGCTAACGTCTATGGTCACCCGTAAAGACCATGCCAGTTATCGGGACCCGGCGCCAAGGCGCAAAAGCCTGATCTCGATCAACTGAACCAGCCTTTCAGGCTTGTAGTTGTAGATAAAACAAAATATTGCCACTAAAAAGGCTTGTTTTCTATTTTTATGAGAATAATCTTGTAATTCCAACAACAATTCTTGAAGGACGACTGTATGACTATTCGCATTGCAATCAACGGTTTTGGCCGCATCGGCCGTAACGTCCTACGCGCACTGTATACCCAAGGCTACCGACAAGACCTGCAGGTCGTCGCCATCAACGATCTGGGCAACAGCGAGATGAATGCTCATCTGCTGCGTTTCGACACCGTTCACGGCCCTTTCAGCGGCACCGTCGAGTGCGACAGCGAAAGCCTGACAGTCAATGGTGACCGTATCGCTGTCAGCGCCATACGCAACCCTGCCGAGTTGCCATGGAAAGCCCAGAACATCGATGTCGTCTTTGAATGCACCGGTCTGTTCACCGACCGTGAAAAAGCCGCCGCGCATATCACCGCCGGGGCAAAGAAGGTCATTATTTCAGCTCCGGCCAAAGGCGCGGACGCTACCATCGTCTATGGCGTCAACCACGACACCCTGCGCCAGTCGCACCAGATCATCTCCAGCGCCTCCTGCACCACCAACTGCCTGGCACCTGTCGCGCAGGTACTGCATCGCGAACTGGGCATCGAAAGCGGTCTGATGACCACCATCCATGCCTACACCAATGACCAGAACCTGATCGATGTGTATCACACCGATCCGTACCGCGCCCGTTCGGCCACTCATTCGATGATCCCGAGCAAGACCGGCGCCGCCGAAGCCGTGGGCCTGGTATTGCCGGAACTGGCGGGCAAACTGACCGGCATGGCCGTCCGGGTGCCGGTGATCAACGTTTCGCTGGTGGACCTGACCGTCAACATCAAGCGCGAAACCACCGCAGACGAAGTCAACGCGCTGCTCAAGGAAGCCAGCCAGCACTCCAGGATTCTGGGCTACAACACCCTGCCGCTGGTTTCCCACGACTTCAACCACAACCCGCTGTCGTCGATCTTCGACGCCAACCACACCAAAGTCAGCGGCAAGCTGCTCAAGGTGCTGGCCTGGTATGACAACGAGTGGGCGTTCTCCAACCGCATGCTCGACAACTGCCTGGCGCTGCATAACGCACAGTGACAGCGAAGTATTAAGAAAAATACAGAAAGCCGACTTGACCGAATATGTGGATGATAAGCATTATCATCCACTGATTTTTCCGGTCAGGTACTTCTGTGTCGCAGGCGCACTTCAATGACGTATTTGTCGCTCAACGCGAAGTGTTGTTGCGAACCTTGCAAGGCATGGTGGGCAACCACAGCACCGCTGAAGACCTGCTGCAGGAAACCTGGTTGCGCGTCACCCGCGCCCTGACCGAACGCCCGATAGATCACCTGGAACCCTTCGTCTACCAGACCGCCCGCAACCTGGCGCTGGATCATTTGCGCTCGCGCCGCATCCATGGCCGGACCCTGGTCGAAGATGCGCCCGCCGAGCAGATCGAAAGTGTGGTCGCACAGCTCAGCACACCGGAAGAGGCCACCCACGCCAAACGCCTGCTTGAAAGCCTCAGCACCACTGTGGGTAAACTCAGCACGCGCCAACAGAACATATTCACCCTGAGTCGCCTCAACGGATGCAGTTATCTGGAGATCGCCGAGCAACTGGACATCTCTGCAAGCACCGTACAAAAAGAACTGAAACTGATCATGGCGATCTGTGTGGGAGTGCTGGCGAGACTCGACCAGGCTTGACCAGACCTGGACACTGTCGCAGGCTGCCACTCCCATTGCACGCACATCGATCAAACCGAGTTTGCCGAGGAACACCGTGACCCCAGGAACAGAACGCCCGCAGTCGCTTGCGCAGGATGTACTGAGCGACAGCGCAATGGATCAAGCCCTGACCTGGCTGATCGAACTGGAAGGCGCAGATCCTCAGCAGCAGGCACACTTCGAGGCCTGGCTGCAGGCCGACCCTGCCCATGCGCAAGCTTTCACCAAGGCCCGGGCGATATGGGACTCGCAAACCGTTCAGCACGCGGCAGCGGCCTTGCAACAACCGCACAAGCCTTCGCGCTGGCAACGCATCCGACCGCACTGGAAACCCTTGGCCACAGCGGCTGTTCTGCTGTTGGGGCTGTTCAACTTCAGCAACCTGCCCTTGCGCATCCAGGCCGACCACCTGACGGTAGTCGGCGAACGCCAGCGCCTGCAACTGAGCGACGGCTCGAAAGTCCTGCTCAATACCAACTCGGCCTTTTCCAGCCACCTTGATGACAAGCAACGGGTGGCACGCCTGTATCAAGGGGAAGCCTATTTCAATGTAGCCCTCGATCCGAACGTGCCGATGGAGATCGAAGCCGGCCCGATCCGCATGAGCGCCAACAGCACCGAGTTTTCGGTGCGTTACCTTGATGGCGAAGCGCGGGTTCAGGTTCAGCGTGGCGCGGTAGACGTCAGCGCCATACGCGGCGACTCCAGAGTCAGCCTTGGCGCGGGCGACAGCGTTCGCGTAGGTCCATCGGGTTTTGGCCATCGGGAAAGGCTCGATCCGGCCAGGGACCTGGCCTGGGTCCAGGGTCGACTGATCTTCGATAACAGCCCGCTCAGCGAAGTTCTGGCCGAGCTGCGTCGCTATTATCCCGGCTGGATCATCAACACCAACCCCGCACTGGATCGCGTCACCGTCACAGGCAACTACAAGCTGGATAACCCCTTGAACGTGATACGTTCACTGGCGCAGATCACTTCGGCCAATGTGCAGGAAATACCTGCGCTAGTGCTCATCAACTGATCGGTAAAACTTTTTTTACGCACTCCCCGTCCCTCGTTCGTCTAGTCATAGCCAATGCAACTGATTCGCATTAAGAATCGACAGCACAACACTATAACCAGCAGTTCGTCAGGGAGCGCCACCGTATGTCATCCTCGTTCACTCACTCACGCAAGCGATTCACACTTTCGCTGCTGACCGTGGCGATTTTCAGCGCCGGCATGCAAGCGATGCCCGCCGTCGCAGCAACAGAAAGCGCTCCACAGGCACGCGCTGCCGGCACTTACACGTTCTCGATCGCCAGACAACCGCTGGTATCGGCACTCAATGAATTCAGCCGTGTCACCGGCTGGCAGGTGGGCGTGTCGTCGGACCTGGCGCAAAACGTTGTCTCCCCTGGCGCCAATGGCAACCTGCAACCCGCCCAGGCCCTGGAGCGCCTGCTGTCGGGCAGCCAGTTGAGCTATCGCAACCTGGGCGACAACAACGTCGTACTGGAAAAGCGCGTCTCTGGCGTCATCGCCCTTGAGCAGACCACCGTCAGTGCCACGCGCCAGGAACAGGATATCTCCTCGGTTCCCAATACCGTCAGCGTACACACACGCGCAGAACTGGACCGTCGCAACGTCAATGACATCCGCGATCTGGTACGCAACGAGCCGGGCGTTTCGGTCGGTGGTGCCGGTCAGCGCGGCGGCACCACTGGCTACAACATCCGTGGTATCGACAACAACCGGATCCTGACCCAGGTGGACGGCGTCGAAATCCCGGACAGCTTCTTCACCGGTCCTTTCGCCCAGACCCGCCGCAATTACGTCGACCCGGAAATCGTCAAGCGCGTCGAGATACTGCGCGGCCCGGCTTCGGCGCTTTACGGCAGCAGCGCCATCGGTGGCGTAGTCAGTTACTACACCCTGGACCCGAGCGACATCATCAAGCCCGGAAAAGACGTCGGCGCCCGCCTGAAAACCGGTTACAGCTCGGCCGATGAAAGCTGGCTGACCTCAGGCACCGTTGCTGGCCGCCATGGCGATTTCGACGCCTTGCTGCATTTGAGCCAGCGCGAAGGCCATGAAACCGAATCCTACGGCAGCACCAGCGGCACCGGCCTGACCCGTACCGAGGCCAACCCTGAAGACCAGCGCGCAACCAATGTGCTGGCCAAACTGGGCTGGAACTACGCCGAAGACTCGCGTCTGGCGCTGACCTACGAAAAGTACAAGGATGATCGCGACACCAATCAGCTCAGCGCCGTCGGCGGGCCGTTCGGCAACGGCGTCGGGGTTGGCATGTATCGGGGCCGTACCACCAATGACACCGTCACTCGCGAACGCTTCGGCATCGAACACACCTTTGCTCTCGATAGCCTGCTGGTCGACAACGTCAAGTGGAGCCTGAATTACCAGAATGCCAAGACCGAGCAAAGCACCCGCGAACGCTACTTCCCGTTCGTCCGTGACTTGTACCGTAATCGCGATACGACCTATCAGGAAAAACAGTGGATATTCGATGCCCAGTTCGACAAGGCGTTTTCGATTGCCAGCACCGACCATGAGCTGACCTACGGCACCACTGTAAAACGGCAGAAAGTCACAGGCCTGCGTACCGGCAGTGCAACCTGTGCGCGGGTGTTCGGCGCCTGTACCGTGGCCGGTGCCATCAGTCCTGTAGCCAGTGATAACCCTGTGCCAGCCAGCGACTTCCCCGACCCGACCATCACCAGCTATGCGCTGTTCGCTCAAGACCAGATCAGCTGGAACAAATGGACCTTCATTCCTGGCGTGCGCTACAGCTACACCCGCCTGAGCCCGAAAATGACCGAAGAGTTCCTCAACTCCGAAGGCCTGAACGATCCGAGTGGCGGCAATAACAAGGACAAGACCTGGGATCGCGTATCGCCCAAGTTCGGCGTGACCTACGCCCTGAGCAACGAATACACCTGGTATGGCCAGTACGCCGAAGGTTTCCGGACTCCGTCGGCCAAGGCCTTGTATGGCAGCTTTGAAAACACCACAACCGGTTATCTGGTCGAACCCAACCCGAACCTGGAGCCCGAAAAGAGCAAAAGCTATGAAACCGGTCTGCGTGGCCGCTTCGAGTCGGGCTCGTTCGACGTTGCCGTGTTCTATAACAAGTACCGCGACTTCATCAACGAAGACGGTCTGGCTGCCGGCTATGACGAACTTACCTTCCAGTCCTACAACATCAAGCACGCCACCATCAAAGGTGCGGAGATCAAGGGTCGTCTGAACCTGGACAGCTTCGGCGCACCGCAAGGTCTCTACACTCAGGGCTCGATTGCCTACGCGCAAGGCCGCAACAACGACACCGGCGAACCACTCAACAGCGTCAACCCTCTGACCGGCGTTTTCGGCCTGGGTTATGAGCAGGACAGCTACGGCGGCCTGCTGAGCTGGACGCTGGTCAAACGCAAGACACGTGTGGATGACAGTGAATTCCATGAGCCGGACGGTTCTTCATCACAGTTCCGCACACCGGGCTTCGGCATTCTGGACCTGACCGGCTACTACAAGGTCACCGACGACGTCACCGTCAATGCGGGCCTCTACAACCTGGCCGACAAAAAGTACTGGCTGTGGGATGACGTGCGCGGATACGACGGCGTAGGCGAGGCAAGTGCTACTGCTCCGGCCAACATGGATCGCCTGACTCAGCCAGGACGCAACTTCAGCGTCAATCTGGTCTGGGACATCTGATTCCTGGCGCAACAAGCCCTGTGAAAAACACGCCATCGACAGTGATCGGCGGCGTGTTTTTTTACGCTCCGGGGGTTGGCCATTCGTCTATTCAACAACGCCCTCTTACTTTTGCAAGGAAGAACCTGATGACAACCGAGCAGACTCGTCCTGCCCTGCGTTCCCAGCGGCTCAACCAGATTACCCATGCGCCCCACGAACAGCTCGACAAGGCGGTCAAGGCCAATGCGCCTTTTGAAACCCTCGACAGCTACAAGCGTTTCGTCGTCGCCCAATATCTGTTTCAGGCCGAACTGCAAAGCCTCTACAACGATCCTGAACTGATCGAGATCATCGCCGACCTGCCCGCCCGTTGCCGCGCCGAGCAAGCCAAGGCCGATCTCGCAGACCTGAACACCGACATTCCTCGATCCATCGCCGGTGCCGTGCAGAATCCGAGCAAGGCCAAGGCCCTGGGCTGGCTGTTCGTCTCCGAAGGCTCAAAACTGGGTGCGGCCTTTCTGATCAAGCGCGCTGCCGCCCTGAACCTCAGCGAAAGCTTTGGCGCACGGCATCTGGGCGAACCCGCCGGTGGCCGCGCCGAAGGCTGGAAAACCTTTATCAGAATCCTGGATGGCCTGGAGTTCAGCGCCGAAGAGGAAGCACAGGCCGATCAGGGCGCCATCGAGGCTTTCGAGCGTTTCACGGTTCTGCTGCAACACGCTTACGCCCATGCGCCTGAGATCGAACAGGTTCAAGCATGAAAAAGCGCCCGGTGCTGTTAAGCTGGCCGGGCTTTTTGAACCAGCCCGTAGTGACCATGACCTATAAACCGCCCGGCTCCAGACTTTCGCGCTTTCTGTTTGGCATCCTCGCTTATGTCAGCCTGGGTATAGGCATTGCCGCCATATTCATCCCCGGCCTGCCGACCACGGAATTCATTCTGCTGGCCGCCTGGGCCGCGACCCGCAGTTCGCCGCGCCTGAACGCCTGGCTGGAAAACCATCGCGTGTTCGGCCCGATCCTGCACAACTGGCGTAATGGCCGGTTGGTCGCACGCCGCGCCAAAATCAGCGCGACCATCAGCATGCTGGTCTGCGCCATCCTGATGCTGAGCCTGCTCACCCATGTCTGGTGGCTCTACCTCGCCATCGCGGGCATGGCGATGGGCAATATGTGGCTCTGGTCCAGGCCCGAGCCTGCCCGTGATCTGAATCAGTAACCAAAAAGAACAGCCCGGCTATCCTGTCAGGTGTTTGTTCATGGTGCTGAACCCCGGAACACATGCCGGGGTCTACCCGTACACTTTCAATTTCTGACGGAGCGACCTCAATGTTTGAGCCAGGTCATCTGCACATCACCCACGCGGCCCTGCAACGCTCAGGGTTCAGCTACGACATTCATGTCCATTACGAAGTGCGCGAAGATCCCGAGGAAGGAACCTGCATGCACTTCACCATGCAAGGCGAGATCAACGGCAAGGCCTTCTCTGAAGAGTTTCAGTTACCAAGGGATCTGGCCTTCAATTTCGCCCATGACGCAGGGCGCATCGGCATGAAACACGGCCTGCCCAACCTCGCCGCAATGCCCATCGACTTGCACAAGGACTACGACAGGATGTTCAAGGACGTGCGCGAAAAGCTGAATGCCAAACCGGGTGAGCCTGTGAAGCCTGAGCATCTGGAATAACGATTTTGTGGGAGGGGCCTTGGCCGCGACGGCGTATCAACAAACACCCCGGCAAGGCATACTGGCCACCCTCGCAGCCCAGAACCCATAACGCCTCATGCGCATCCATGTCTGCTTCATCGACCGCGTCGGTATCACCCAGGAAGTGCTGGCCATTCTGGGTGGACGCAATCTGAATCTCGATGCTGTTGAGATGGTGCCGCCCAACGTTTACATCGATGCGCCGACCCTGAGCCTTCAGATGCTCGAAGAGCTCAAGGATGCGTTGTTCCGGGTACGCGGTGTCGAAGCGATCACCGTCGTGGATATCCTTCCCGGCCAGCGACGCCACCTGCAACTCGATGCCCTGCTCGCCGCCATGACCGACCCGGTGCTGGCGCTCGACAGTGCCGGGCACGTGCTGCTGGCCAACCCGGCGCTGATCGCGCTGATTGGCCGTGAACCTGAAGGCGAGCCCATAGGCGAACTGTTCGCCGACCCAAGCCTGCAAGCCACGCTGCTGGAAAACGGTTTTCGCCTGCCCATGCGCGAGGTCACGCTCAATGGCGAAGCCCTGCTGCTGGACGCAACGCCCATTACCGAAGCAGGTGCCTTGCTGACGCTGTACCTGCCCAGCCGGATCGGTGAGCGCCTGTCGGCATTGCATCATGACCATGCAGAAGGCTTCGATGCCCTGCTGGGAGAATCCCCCGCCATCCGCATCCTCAAGGCCCGCGCCCAGCGAGTCGCCGCGCTGGATGCGCCCTTGTTGATTCAGGGCGAAACCGGCACCGGCAAGGAGCTGGTCGCCCGTGCCTGTCACGCCAGCAGCGCTCGCCATGGTGAGCCCTTCCTGGCACTCAACTGCGCGGCGCTCCCGGAAAACCTGGCTGAAAGCGAGCTGTTCGGCTATGCACCCGGCGCGTTCACCGGAGCCCAGCGCGGCGGCAAGCCGGGGCTGATGGAACTGGCCAACCAAGGCACCGTGTTTCTCGATGAAATAGGCGAAATGTCGCCTTACCTGCAAGCCAAGCTGCTGCGTTTTCTCAACGACGGCAGCTTCAGGCGGGTGGGCGGGGACCGGGAAGTCAGGGTCAATGTGCGCATCCTGAGCGCCACCCATCGCGATCTGGAAAAGATGGTCAGCGAAGGCACCTTTCGTGAAGACCTGTTCTATCGCCTGAACGTGCTGAACCTGGAAGTCCCGCCGCTGCGCGAGCGCGGGCAGGACATTCTGCTGCTGGCCCGCTATTTCATGGAACAGGCCTGCACCCAGATCCAGCGCCCGGTGTGTCGCCTGGCAACCGGTACTTACCCCGCCTTGCTGGGCAACCGCTGGCCGGGCAACGTGCGCCAGTTGCAGAACGTGATCTTCCGCGCCGCCGCCATCAGCGAAAGCACACTGGTGGACATTGGCGACCTGGACATCGCAGGCACCGCCGTCGCCCGCCAGAACGATGGCGAAGTCGGCAGCCTTGAAAAGGCTGTCGAAGATTTCGAGCGTGAGCTGCTGCAGAAGCTTTATGCCGATTACCCCTCGACCCGCCAACTGGCGGCACGGCTGCATACCTCGCATACCGCGATTGCCCATCGGTTGCGCAAGTACGGGATCGGGAAATAGTGGCCGACCTTTTCGCGAATGAATTCGCGAAGAAACGTAACAAAATCATTCCACCGTAACGAATTCGATCCACACCTCCCCGATCCCCAGCCAGCAAGGCTTTGATCCCACGGGAATTTTGCAGCCCTCCATCGCTGTATCGATTTCGCTACAGCCTTCTAGATCCCTCGCCCTCAAAAACATCTCAAGCCATTGATTTAAAACAATAAATTTATATTGGCCGCAAAATTGCTACTGAGCTTTTCATTATGCCGGCATCAGCCGCGGCCTTTACCCTTGAGGAGTTGTTATGAGCGAGTTGCGATTCACCGTTGAACACGAATGGCTGCGGGCCGAAGCCGATGGCAGTGTCACGGTAGGCATCACGCCTTATGCACAGGAATCGCTCGGCGATGTGGTCTTTGTGCAGCTCCCGGAATTACAGGCCTACACTCAACACGCCGAAGTCTCGGTCGTGGAATCGGTAAAAGCTGCCAGCAGCATCAACATGCCGCTGGACGGTGAGGTGGTCGAAGTCAATTCCGCCCTCGACGCCACTCCTGAACTGGTCAATGAAGACGCGCTCGGCGCCGGCTGGTTCTTTCGTTTCATCCCGCAAGACGTCAATGCCATTCACGGCCTGTTGGATCAGGACGCCTACGACCGACTGATCAAAGCCAACGCTGAAGCCTGAGGAGCGAGACATGACTGACTCTATCGAACTGAGCACCGCCAACGAATTCATTGCCCGCCACATCGGCCCGCGCGCCAGCGACGAGCAAGCCATGCTGCAAACCCTGGGCTTCGACTCCATCGAAGCGCTGAGCGAAAGCGTGATCCCGCAGAGCATCAAGGGCACCAGCGTGCTGAACCTGCCGGCTGGCCAGAGCGAAGCCGATGCCCTGGCTTCGATCAAGGCCATCGCCAGCAAGAACCAGTTGTTCAAGACCTACATCGGCCAGGGTTACTACAACACTCACACACCGGCTCCGATCCTGCGCAACCTGCTGGAAAACCCGGCCTGGTACACCGCCTACACGCCTTACCAGCCAGAGATTTCCCAGGGCCGCCTGGAATCGCTGCTCAACTTCCAGACCCTGATCAGCGACCTCACCGGCCTGCCCATCGCCAACGCCTCGCTGCTGGATGAAGCCACCGCCGCCGCGGAGGCCATGACCTTCTGCAAGCGCCTGAGCAAGAACAAAAGCAGCCAGCACTTCTTCGCCTCGGCCCACTGCCATCCACAAACCCTGGACGTGCTGCGCACCCGCGCCGAGCCATTGGGTATCACCGTTGTAGTGGCCGATGAAGCGGAACTGGGCGATGTCAGCGACTACTTCGGTGCGCTGCTGCAATACCCGGCCAGCAATGGCGATGTATTCGACTATCGCGAACTGATCGAACGCTTCCACAGCGCCAACGCGCTGGTGGCGGTTGCAGCCGATCTGCTGGCCCTGACCCTGCTGACTCCGCCGGGTGAATTCGGTGCCGACGTGGCCATCGGCAGCGCCCAGCGTTTCGGCGTGCCGCTGGGCTTCGGTGGCCCGCATGCGGCCTATTTCTCCACCCGCGATGCATTCAAGCGCGACATGCCCGGCCGTCTGGTCGGTGTATCGGTGGACCGCCACGGTAAACAGGCTCTGCGTCTGGCCATGCAGACCCGCGAGCAACATATCCGTCGCGAGAAAGCCACCAGCAACATCTGCACCGCGCAAGTGCTGCTGGCCAACATCGCCAGCATGTATGCCGTCTACCACGGGCCTGCTGGCCTGACGCAAATCGCCAATCGCGTGCATCGCATGACGGCGATCTTCGCTGAAGGCTTGAACCAGCTAGGCCTGAAGGTCGAGCAGGAGTTCTTCTTCGACAGCCTGACAATCAATACCGGCGCCAAAACCGCCTCGCTGCACAGCAAGGCCCGCGCGCAACATATCAACCTGCGGGAAATCAACGCCGAATACCTGGGCCTGTCTTTCGACGAAACCACTTCGCAGTCGGCCATCGAAACCCTGTGGACGATCTTTGCCGCCGATGGCCAGAGCCTGCCGGACTTCGCCACCCTGGCCAGCAGCGCCAAGTCGTATCTGCCCAAGGCCCTGCGTCGTCAATCGGCAATCCTCAGCCATCCGGTCTTCAACCGCTATCACTCCGAAACCGAGCTGATGCGCTACCTGCGCAAGCTGGCAGACAAGGACCTGGCTCTGGACCGCACCATGATCCCGCTGGGCTCCTGCACCATGAAGCTCAACGCCGCCAGCGAAATGATCCCGGTCACCTGGGCCGAGTTCGGCAACCTGCACCCGTTCGCGCCTGCCGAGCAAAGCGCCGGTTACCAGCAACTGACCAGCGAACTGGAAACGATGCTCTGCGCCGCCACCGGTTACGACGCCATTTCCCTGCAACCCAACGCCGGTTCACAAGGCGAATACGCTGGCCTGCTGGCGATCCGCGCCTATCACCAGAGCCGTGGCGATGAAGCCCGCGATATCTGCCTGATCCCATCGTCCGCCCACGGCACCAACCCGGCCACCGCCCATATGGCTGGCATGCGCGTGGTGGTGACGGCCTGTGATGCACGCGGCAACGTCGATATCGAAGACCTGCGCGCCAAGGCCATCGAACACCGCGACCAACTGGCTGCACTGATGATCACCTACCCGTCGACCCATGGCGTGTTCGAGGAAGGCATCCGTGAAATCTGCGGCATCATCCATGACAACGGCGGCCAGGTTTACATCGACGGCGCCAACATGAACGCCATGGTCGGCCTCTGCGCACCGGGCAAGTTCGGCGGCGACGTTTCGCACCTGAACCTGCACAAGACCTTCTGCATCCCCCACGGCGGTGGCGGCCCGGGTGTCGGCCCGATCGGCGTGAAATCGCACCTGACACCGTTCCTGCCCGGCCACGGCCATATGGAGCGCAAGGAAGGCGCAGTCTGCGCAGCTCCGTTCGGCAGCGCGAGCATTCTGCCAATCACCTGGATGTACATTCGCATGATGGGCGGCGAAGGCCTCAAACGCGCTTCGCAACTGGCGATTCTCAATGCCAACTACATTTCCCGTCGCCTGGAAGACCATTACCCGGTGCTCTATACCGGCAGCAACGGTCTGGTGGCACACGAATGCATTCTGGACCTGCGCCCGCTCAAGGAAACCAGTGGCATCAGCGTCGATGACGTCGCCAAGCGCCTGATCGACTTCGGCTTCCACGCACCGACCATGTCGTTCCCGGTGGCCGGTACCTTGATGATCGAGCCGACCGAAAGTGAATCCAAGGAAGAACTGGACCGTTTCTGCGAGGCCATGATCAAGATCCGCGAAGAAATCCACGCGGTCGAGAACGGCACTCTGGACAAGGATGACAACCCGCTGAAAAACGCTCCGCACACAGCCGCCGAAATCGTCGGTCAATGGAGCCATCCATACAGCCGCGAACAGGCCGTGTATCCGGTCGAGTCGCTGATCGAAGGCAAATACTGGCCCCCTGTCGGTCGTGTCGACAACGTGTTCGGCGACCGCAATCTGGTCTGCGCCTGCCCGTCCATCGAAAGCTACCAAGAGGCGTGATCGCCCAGCCTTCGCGAAGAACGCTCCTCCTGCAGGAGCGAATTCATTCGCGAAGGCCTTCTCTTGTATATGGAACCCATCATGCCCACAGAACAATTGCTGACCACCCCGCTACACGCCCTGCACCGTGAACTCGGCGCCAAAATGGTGCCCTTCGCCGGTTACGACATGCCCGTGCAATACCCGGCCGGCGTGATGAAAGAGCACCTGCACACCCGTGAAAAAGCCGGCCTGTTCGATGTGTCGCACATGGGCCAGATTCTCCTGACCGGTGCCGGTGCCGCACAGGCGCTGGAAACCCTGGTCCCGGTGGATATCATCGACCTGCCGGTCGGCATGCAGCGTTATGCGATGTTCACCAACGAGAACGGCGGCATTCTCGATGACCTGATGGTCGCCAACCTGGGCAACGATCAATTGATGCTGGTGGTCAATGCCGCCTGCAAGAACGAAGACCTGGCACACCTGCGCAAACACCTGGCGTCTCAATGCACCATAGAGCCACTGTTTGAAGAGCGCGCCCTGCTCGCCCTTCAAGGCCCGCAGGCTGCCACAGTGCTCGCACGCCTGGCACCGCAAGTGGCAGACATGACCTTCATGCAGTTCGCCAGCATCACGTTGCTGGGCGTTGGCTGCTATGTCAGCCGTTCTGGCTACACCGGCGAAGACGGCTATGAAATCTCGGTTCCGGTCGCTCAGGCCGAAGCCCTGGCGCGTCGTCTGCTGGAGGAGCCGGAAGTGGCTCCGATCGGTCTGGGTGCCCGAGACTCACTGCGCCTGGAAGCCGGTCTTTGCCTGTACGGCCACGACATGAACACCGAGACATCCCCTGTCGAAGCCAGCCTGTTGTGGGCGATATCCAAGGCAAGGCGCGCCGATGGCGTTCGGGCTGGCGGATTCCCCGGAGCAGAAAAAATATTTGCCCAGCAACAGGCCGCAGTGGATAAAAAACGTGTCGGTCTGTTGCCACAGGAACGTACGCCGGTGCGTGAAGGCTCACAAATCGTCGATGCAGAAGGCCAGACAATCGGCAGCGTTTGCAGTGGCGGTTTTGGCCCAAGCCTGGGCAGTCCTCTGGCGATGGGTTATCTGGACAGCCGCTTCACTGCGCTGGATACGCCAGTCTGGGCTGTCGTGCGCGGCAAGAAGGTTGCGATGCTGGTGAGTAAAATGCCTTTTGTTGCACAGCGTTACTTCCGCGGCAAATAACAGCGTCAAAAAAACAGCAATTATTCATGGCGTAATAACCCTGCTGCATGACTCTTTAACAAGAGGCGCGCAACAGGGTTTCTACCATTGAAAAAATGCCCCGCCAACGGGCACGACGAGCCAAAAACGGGCAGTTTTTCAGCCTGGGTGAAAGATCGCTGCACATCAGTTGCAGCCAAGGAAACAAGGGACAAAGCGGGGCTTGTTTTTGTAACGAGAGTTGGCGTAGAGTTTCCTGACTGTGTTTGCATAGGTCGCTGAATCTGGACCTGGGCAGTAGCTCAAAGCGTTGCTACATCCCGTTCTACGTTTCTTACTTCTTGCAACCAGCCCCAGTACTCTTTCGTGTGAAAGAGGCTGTCATCAATTCAAGCGTCAAGGAAATAAGAAAATGTCCCAACGTCAGAGCGGCACCGTCAAGTGGTTCAACGACGAAAAAGGTTTTGGTTTTATCACTCCAGAAAGCGGTCCGGATCTGTTCGTACATTTCCGCGCAATTCAAGGTAACGGCTTCAAGAGCCTGAAAGAAGGCCAGAAGGTAACCTTCATTGCAGTGCAGGGCCAAAAAGGCATGCAGGCTGATGAAGTGCAGGCAGAAGCTTAATAGCTGAAACCCGAAAAGCCCCTGATTATTGATCTCAGGGGCTTTTTTATCAGCGCGATTTCGTAAGATGCGGTCTTTACCGTGATCGAGAACTTCGCGATGCCCAAACACCTGCTTCGACCGCAAGGCGATTTCGCGCCCGCCAGCCTCGCTCGACGCCTGGCCGCCATCTGTTACGACGCCCTCCTCTGCTTCGCCCTGCAACTGGTTACCGCATTCATCTACAAGCTGGTGCTGATGGCTTTCATCGGTGAAGCCAGACTGCGCGCCCTGACCGAATCCGGCTCACTGGATGGCGACCCCTTGCTCTCCTCCATTCTCCTGCTCGCCACCTTCGGCTTCTTCGCCAAATTCTGGACCCATGGCGGCCAGACACTGGGCATGCAGGTATGGGGCATTCGCGTACAGAACGCCGACGGCACCGCCATCAGCCTGATGCAGGCACTGCTGCGCTTTATCGTCTCTATCGCTTCATGGCTGTGCGTAGGGCTGGGCTTTATCTGGAGCCTGTTCGACAAGCAACAGCGTACCTGGCACGACATGTATTCCAACACCCGATTGGTGCGGGTGCCCAAACAGAAGTAAGCGTCCATGAAAAAGCCGACTCACGTCGGCTTTTTCGATTCAGGGAGTCGCTTATCCGGCGCGGCGCAACAACAGCACACCCGCAAGAGCACAAGCAGCTGCCGGCACCAGCACCGCGAACAGCGGCGAGAAACCGAACACCAGACTCGACGGGCCAAGCAGGTCCTGGATGATGCGGAAGGTAAAGCCGACCAGCACACCGGTGAACACACGCTGCCCCAGGGTCACCGAACGCAGCGGACCGAAGATGAACGAGATCGCCATCAGCACCAGCGCCACAGTCACCAGCGGCTGCAGGACCTTGGTCCAGAAAGCCAGCCAGTAACGGCCATTGCTCAAGCCTTGCTCTGCCAGATAGTGCGCATAGCTCCAGAGCCCAGAAATCGACAGCGATTCGGGAGGCATGATGACCGTGCTCAACAGTTGCGGGCTGAGGGACACTTCCCAGCGCTCGACCGGGGTCTTGATGACTTCGGTGCTGCCATCACGGAAATACGTGGTAGAGACGTCTTTGAGCTCCCAGTAATCCGTCATGTAGTTGGCTTGTCTGGCGAAGCTTGAGGTCAGCATATGGTGCTGCTCATCGAAGCGATAACGTGTCACGCCGTACATCAACCCGTTGGGCTGAACCGTGTTGATGTGGATGAACTCGTCACCCTGACGGTGCCACAAACCATGCTTGGCACTCTGCGAGTCGCCGCTGCCCTGAGCCAGCGAACGGGCGGCCTGCGCCTGGTTTTCCGCGTAGGGCGCAACATACTCGCCCACCAGAACACCCGCAGCCATCAGGAACAGCATGGGTTTCATGACCGCCCAGACGATGCGCGCAATGGACACACCGGCTGCGCGCATGATGGTCAGTTCACTGCTGCTGGCCAGCGTGCCCAGGCCGATCAGGCAACCGATCAGGGCCGCCATCGGCAGCATGTCGTACACCCGCCGCGGAGCAGTCATGAGAACGAAACTGCCAGCGTCCATCAGGGTGTAGCTGTCGCTGATATCACCCATCTCGTCGATGAAGGCGAACAGCGAAGCAAGGCCCAGAATGATCCCCAATACCGCCAGGATCGCCAGAAATACACTCTTGCCAATATATCGGTCGAGCTTAACCACGAGCCACCTCCGCTACGCTACGGCGACTCGCCATTTTCAGCCGCAATGGCTCCCAGTAAATCAATGCCAGACCCACCAGCAGGAAAATCCCGTGGACCCACCACATGCCAAGGCCGATCGGCAGCTTGCCTTTCTCCAGGGCACCGCGCACGGCAATCAGGATTGTCAGGTAGGACATGTAAAGCAGAATCGCCGGCAGCAGTTTCAGATAACGCCCCTGACGCGGATTGACCCGCGCCAGCGGCACTGCCATCAAGGTCACGATGAAGACCAGGATCGGCAGCGAGATACGCCACTGCAATTCGGCCCGGTAGCGCGGCGTGTCGTTGCCGATCAGCTCACTGGTGGGAATGGCTTCGCGGTCGGTGATTTCCTCGCTGATTTCCGGCTTGGGCAGCATCGCGCCATAGGTGTCGTACTTGATCGCACGATAATCGGCCTCGCCTGGATTACCGTCGTAGCGATAGCCGTTTTCCAGAATCAGGAAACGGCTGCCATCGGCACGCACTTCCTGGTGCCCCTTGTCGGCCACCAATACCGTGATGCTCGGCTCCTTGGTCGTGTCGGCGGGAACACGCCGCTCGGAAATGAACACACCACTCAGATTGGTACGGTCTTCTGACAGCTCCTGGGTGTAAGTGACCCGTGTGCCGTCGCGCAACGCCTGAAAACGCCCCGGCACCAGGGTGTCGAACTCCGTCATCGCATCCTGCTTGTTGATCAGCAGCGAGAACTGGGTTGCACCTTGCGGCGCGAGGCTGAAGCTCAGCCAGGCAACCAGCAGTGCCACAACAGCTGCCGGTGCCATGGTGATCGCGAGCAGACGCTGCTGGCTCATGCCGGTAGCGGCGAGCACGGTCATTTCACTTTCCAGGTACAGACGGCCATACGCCAGCAGAATACCGAGGAACAACCCCAGCGGCAGGATCAGTTGCAGGAAGCCCGGCAGGCGAAACCCCATGATCATGAAGAGCACGCCCGGATCGAGCGCACCCGACGCAGCCTGGGCCAGATACTTGATGAAGCGCCCGCTCATGATGATCACCAGCAATACGGCGCTTACCGCGCTCAAGGTGATCAGCACTTCTCGGGACAGATAACGGAAGACAATCAAACCAGACACTCCAGAGTTGTCAGGCTCAGGCAGCCAAACAAGAAAAAATGAGCCACGGCAACCAGACATTCACACCCGGCAAAGGTGCGAGCCGCCAAAAAATATGCGGCATTATCCTGTGATTGGGTGTTCCTGTCACTGCGCGGTCTGGATAGATCTCACAACAACTTCCTACACAGACCGTAGAAGCGGTTTTTCGGGGTTGTCAGCGGCTGCAAAGCGGGGTCAAACTGCAAGGCTTGACGCTGGCACCGGCTGCAAAAGGCCTCGATTTGCCGCACACATCATTCATTTTGCGAAAGCTCGCAGTCTATTCGGGGACCCGACATGGAATTGGTTGTTAAAAGCGTAAGCCCAGAAACCTTGAAGACCGCCACCCTGGTGGTTGCAGTGGGCGAAAATCGCATTCTGAGCGCTGCTGCTCAAAGCGTAGACGCGCTAAGCGGCGGCGCCATTGCCGCCGTTCTCAAACGCGGGGATCTGGCAGGCAAGGTTGGCCAGAGCCTGTTGCTGCACAGCCTGCCCAACCTCAAGGCCGAGCGCGTCCTGCTGGTAGGGATCGGCAAGGAAGCCGAACTGTCGGATCGTCAATTCAAGAAAGTCATCGCCAGCGTGCTCTCGACCCTCAAGGGGCTGGGCGGCAGCGATGCAGCCATCGCGCTGGATCAGGTAGCGGTGAAGAATCGCGACACTTACGGCAAAGCTCGCCTGCTGGTGGAAACCCTGGCTGACGGCGAATACGTGTTCGACCGCTTCAAGAGCCAGAAAGCCGAACCTCGCGCCCTGAAGAAAATCACCCTGCTGACCGCCAAGTCCAGTGTTGCCGATGTCGAGCGCGCAGCCACCCACGCCCAGGCCATCGCCAAAGGCATGGCTTTCACCCGCGACCTGGGCAACCTGCCGCCGAACATCTGCCACCCGACCTACCTGGGCGAAGAAGCCAAGGCACTGGGCAAGGCTCACAAGAATCTGAAAGTCGAAGTCCACGACGAGAAGAAACTGGCCGAACTGGGCATGGGTTCTTTCCTGGCCGTCGCACAAGGCAGCGCCCAGCCTCCACGCCTGATCGTCATGAACTATCAGGGCGGCAAGAAGAGCGAAAAACCTTTCGTGCTGGTCGGTAAAGGCATCACCTTCGACACCGGCGGCATCAGCATCAAGCCGGCCGCTGGCATGGACGAGATGAAGTTCGACATGTGCGGTGCCGCCAGCGTATTCGGCACCCTGCGCGCCGTGCTTGAACTACAACTGCCGATCAATCTGGTTTGCATCCTGGCCTGCGCCGAGAACATGCCAAGCGGCACCGCAACCCGTCCGGGCGATATCGTCAAGACCATGAGCGGCCAGACCGTCGAGATCCTCAACACCGACGCCGAAGGCCGTCTGGTACTGTGCGATGCCCTGACCTACGCCGAGCGCTTCAAGCCGCAGGCGGTCATCGATATCGCGACCCTGACCGGCGCTTGCGTGGTTGCACTGGGCGGCCACACTTCCGGCCTGCTGGGCAACAACGACGTGCTGATCAATCAACTGCTGGACGCTGGCAAACTGGCCGATGACCGTGCCTGGCAACTGCCGTTGTTCGACGAGTATCAGGAGCAACTGGACAGCCCGTTCGCGGACATCGCCAACATCGGCGGCCCGAAAGGCGGCACCATCACCGCAGCCTGCTTCCTGTCGCGCTTCGCCAAGGCCTATGACTGGGCGCACCTGGACATCGCCGGCACTGCATGGCTGAGCGGTGGCAAGGACAAAGGCGCAACTGGTCGTCCTGTTCCGCTGCTGACCCAATACCTGCTGGATCGCGCTGGCGCATAAGATGCCTTGCGACGTATCGGCTTGCCGGTCGATACGTCGCTTGCACTGGAACAGAAATGACTCAAGTCGACTTTTACATTCTCCCCAGCGCCGATCCTGCGGCACGTCTGGACTTCGCCTGCAAGCTGACGGAAAAAGCCTGGCGCCTGGGCCACAAGGTTTATCTGCATTGCAGCGACAACGCCCAGCGCGAAGACCTCGATGCCCGGCTCTGGCGCTTCAAGGGTGAAGTTTTCCTGCCCCATGGCGAAGCCGAAAGCGATCACGACGCACCGGTAGTGCTGGGGCTTGGTGACGATCCCGGGCAACATCAGGACCTGCTGGTCAACCTCGACCTGCGCATCCCGGCCTTCTTCAAGCGCTTCGCCCGTGTGGCGGAAGTGGTCGTGGAAGAGCCTGCAATACGTCTGGCGGCAAGAGAGAGTTTCCGCTCCTACCGTGAACAGGGTTATCCTCCGCAAGATCACCGACTACAGCGTCTTTGAGTACACGATGGATACTTCAAAAAAAGCTGAACCTGCGCTCCTGCTGGACGACCTTGAATCGATCCGCCAACTGCTCGGCGATGACAACCTGCAACCGCCCTTGCTGACCGACACGGTTCACCGCGAAGGCCAGATCCCGTTGCTGTTCGATGTGGTCGGCACAAAACCCGACATGACACTGGAAATGGATTTCGACAATCCGGACATTCCGACTCTGCTGCCCGATACGCCCGTACAACACCCCGTACAACAAGCGGCAGAGCCCCAGCCAGCCCCTGAACCCGAAACCCGCCCGAATCCCGATGCCCTGCTGCATCTGGACACCGAACTACGGGCTGCGGCGCAGTTGATCATGCAAGACGTGATCGACGACTTTGCCCCGCATATCGAGACGGAGATAAAGCGGCGGCTTGAGGCGAGGCTGGAGAGGCTTGTAGCCTCAACCAAAAGCGGGAAGGTCTGAAGCTACAAGTTGCAAGCTTTAAGCTGCAAGAAAAAGCTCATGGCTTTCCGCTTAGTAGCTTGTAGCTTGTAGCTTGTAGCTTGTAGCTTGTAGCTTCCAACCTGCCGCTTACCACTTGTAGCCTGCAACCTCCCCCCGGTCTATACTTGTCGGCTTTTCTGAATCAATGCCACAGGGTCCCGCCGCGCATGGACAAGACTTACCAGCCGCACGCCATCGAAACTTCCTGGTACCAGACCTGGGAGTCCGAAAACTATTTCGCTCCGCAGGGCGCGGGGGACTCCTACACCATCATGATCCCGCCGCCGAACGTGACCGGCAGCCTGCACATGGGTCATGGTTTCAACAATGCGATCATGGATGCTCTGATCCGTTTCCGTCGCATGCAGGGCCGCAATACCCTGTGGCAGCCGGGCACCGACCATGCGGGTATCGCCACGCAAATGCTGGTTGAACGCCGCATCGAGGCTCAGGGCCTGAATCGTCACGATCTGGGCCGCGAGAAATTTCTGGAAAAGATCTGGGAATGGAAGGATGAGTCCGGCGGCAACATCAGCCGTCAGATCCGCCGCCTGGGTTCGTCCGTGGACTGGAGCCGCGAGCGTTTCACCATGGACGACGGCATGTCCGCCGCCGTACAGGAAGCCTTCGTGCGCCTGCATGAAGACGGCCTGATCTATCGTGGCAAGCGTCTGGTCAACTGGGACACCAAGCTGCACACCGCGATTTCCGATCTGGAAGTGGAAAACCACGACGAGAAAGGTCACCTGTGGAACCTGCGCTACCCGCTGGCCGACGGCGCGAAAACCGCTGAAGGCCTGGATTACCTGATAGTTGCCACCACTCGTCCTGAAACCATGCTGGGTGACGCCGCTGTCGCGGTAAACCCTGAAGACGAGCGCTACAAGGCGCTGATCGGCAAATTCGTAGAGCTGCCACTGATTGGCCGCCGCATTCCGATCATTGCAGACGACTATTGCGACCCCGAATTCGGCACCGGCTGCGTGAAAATCACCCCGGCCCACGACTTCAACGACTATGAAGTCGGCAAGCGCCACAACCTGCCGCTGCTGAACATCTTCGACAAGAACGCTTCGGTGCTGCCTGCCGCTCAGGTGTTCAACCTCGACGGCACGCTCAACGAATCCGTCGACGGCCGCCTGCCTGCCGAATACGCCGGCCTGGACCGCTTCGAGGCGCGCAAGCAGATCGTCGCCGCATTCGATGCCGCCGGCCTGCTGGTCAGCGTCGATGACCACGCCCTGAAAGTCCCGAAAGGCGACCGTTCCGGCACCATCATCGAGCCATGGCTGACCGACCAGTGGTACGTTTCCACCAAGCCACTGGCTGAACCTGCCATTGCCGCAGTGGAAGACGGCCGCATCGCCTTCGTGCCCAAGCAGTACGAAAACATGTACTTCTCGTGGATGCGCGACATTCAGGACTGGTGCATCAGCCGTCAGCTCTGGTGGGGCCACCGCATTCCGGCCTGGTACGACGAGTCCGGCAAGGTCTACGTCGGTCGCGACGAAGCCGAAGTGCGCGCCAAGCACAACCTGGGGCCGGACGTTGCGCTGCAACAGGACAACGACGTACTCGATACCTGGTTCAGCTCGGGCCTGTGGACCTTCTCCACACTGGGCTGGCCGGAAAAGACCAAGGCACTGGAAACCTTCCACTCCACCGACGTGCTGGTCACCGGTTTCGACATCATTTTCTTCTGGGTCGCCCGGATGATCATGCTCACCATGCATCTGGTGAAAAACGAGGACGGCACGCCGCAAGTGCCGTTCAAGACTGTCTATGTGCATGGTCTGGTGCGTGATGGTCAGGGCCAGAAAATGTCCAAGTCCAAGGGCAACGTCCTGGACCCGCTGGATATCGTCGACGGTATCGACCTGGAAACCCTGGTGCAGAAACGCACCAGCGGCCTGATGCAGCCACAACTGGCCAAGAAGATCGAAAAGCAGACCCGTCAGGAATTCGCCGACGGCATCGCCAGCTACGGCACCGACGCCCTGCGCTTCACCTTCTGCTCGCTGGCCTCTACCGGTCGCGACATCAAGTTCGACATGGGCCGCGTGGAAGGCTATCGCAACTTCTGCAACAAGATCTGGAACGCAGCGCGCTACGTGCTGGACAAGGGCGAAGACTGCGGCCAGAACGGCGAAGAAGTCGAGCTGTCGCTGGCGGATCGCTGGATCATCTCGCAACTGCAACGCACCGAAGCCGAAGTGACCCGCCAACTGGATCAGTTCCGCTTCGACCTCGCGGCACAAGCGCTGTACGAGTTCATCTGGAACCAGTACTGCGACTGGTACCTGGAGCTGTCCAAGCCCGTGCTCTGGGACGAAAACGCATCGATCGAACGTCAGCGCGGCACACGCCGCACGTTGGTTCGCGTGCTGGAAGTCGCGTTGCGTCTGGCGCATCCGTTCATGCCGTTCATCACCGAAGAAATCTGGCAGCGCCTCGCGCCGCTGGCCGGCATCAACGGCAAGACCATCATGCTGCAGGCGTGGCCGGTGGCCAACGAAACACGCATCGACCCGGCTGCCGAAGACGATATCGAATGGCTCAAGGGCCTGATGCTGGCGGTGCGTAACATCCGTGGCGAAATGAACATTGGTCCGGGCAAACCGCTGCAACTGTTCCTCAAGAACGTCAATGCCGAAGACCAGCGCCGCCTGAGCGAGAACGACTACCTGCTCAAGAAACTGGCCAAGCTCGAATCCATCACCGTACTGGCTGAAGGTGCAGAAGCACCGCTGTCCGCGACCGGTCTGGTGGGCGAGATGGAAGTGCTGGTGCCAATGGCCGGCCTGATCGACAAGGGTGCCGAGCTGGCGCGTCTGGACAAGGAAATCCAGCGTCTGCAAGGCGAAGTCCAGCGCGTGGGCGGCAAGCTGTCCAACGCGGCGTTCGTCGACAAGGCACCGCCTGAAGTCATCGCCAAGGAACGCGCCAAGCTGACCGAAGCCGAACAGGCCCTGAGCAAGCTGGCCGAGCAACACGCACGTATCGCCAGTTTGTAAGCGGTTACAGCCCTATTTGTCGCGCAGCAAACAGGTGTAGGAGCGGATTTATCCGCGAGACGTCATTGAAGGTTATACATTTCTTCAGATATACCTCTCGCGAATAAATTCGCTCCTACGGAAATTTGCAGCGCGCTCCTACGGGGCGCAGCATTCGCATCTTCAGAACGACTCCCCATGACCACGCCAGACAAACCCAAACCTCCCCGCAAGAAGCCCCAGCGTCCTGCCAGGCCCGCAGAACCTCGCGAGAAGGCCACGCTGCACCCGCGCAATCGCCATCAGGGTCGCTACGACTTTCCCAAGCTGATCAAAAGCAGCCCGGAACTGGCCGAGTTCGTGATCCTCAACCCCTATGGGAAGGAAAGCATCGACTTCGCCAACCCTCTGGCCGTGCGGGTCTTCAACCGGGCACTGCTCAAAGCGCTGTATGGCATTGCCCATTGGGATATTCCGGCAGACTATCTGTGCCCGCCGATTCCGGGGCGTGCGGATTACCTGCATTTTCTCGCCGACCTGCTGGCCAGCGAGAACAATGGCGAGATTCCACGCGGCGCCTCGATCAAGGCGCTGGACATCGGCACCGGTGCCAACTGCATCTATCCGCTGCTGGGTCACAGTGACTACGGCTGGCATTTCGTGGGCTCGGATATCGACAGCACTGCCATCGCGGCGGCCACGACCATCATCAAGGCCAACGGCTTGAGCAAGGCCATCAGCGTGCGTCAGCAGACCAATCGCAAGCACATTCTGCTGGGCCTGCTCGACAGCAGTGAACGCTTCGAGGTGAGCCTGTGCAACCCGCCCTTCCATTCCTCACTGGAGGAAGCGCAGCGCGGCAGTCAGCGTAAATGGCGCGCACTGGGCAAGGCTGACCCCAAACGCAAGCTGCCGGTGCTGAATTTCGGCGGGCAATCCCAGGAATTATGGTGCGAAGGTGGCGAGATCGGTTTCGTGACCCAACTGATTCACGAAAGCTCCCAGGTGCCTGAACAAGTGCGCTGGTTCAGCACGCTGGTTTCCAAAGCCTCGAACCTGCCAGCAATCCAGGCTGCCCTGACAAGAGCCGGAGCACTACAGAGCCGGGTCGTGGAAATGGGCCAGGGCCAGAAGCAGAGCCGTTTCGTGGCCTGGACCTTCATGTAGAAGCGAATTCATTCGCTACAGAATCAAAAAAGCCGTGCCCGGTTATCCGGCGCACGGCTTTTTTACAGCAAGCGTGAGCTTACTTGTTGATCGAGTCGTTCAGCACTTTGGCCGGTACGAACTTGATGACTTTCTTGGCAGCGATTTCGATGGCAGCGCCAGTCGAAGGGTTGCGGCCGGTGCGAGCTGGACGCTCAGCAACTTTCAGCTTGCCAATGCCTGGCAGAGTGATTTCAACGCCGTTTTCCAGTTGGTCGGCAACAATCTGGCCCAACTGCTCAAGAGCATTACGCGCGGTGGTTTTTGGCGCGTCGATAGCTTCAGCGATATCGGCGATCAATTGGTCTTTGGTAAGAGCCATGGTGGTGTTCCTTCCCTATCAAATTCATTTGGATTGCAGAACGCAACGTCGGCCAAAGGCCGGGCAATGAACCAGGCTCCCGCTGGCAGCCACGATTAATCGCGAAATGTAGATACTGAAACCGGGTTTTGGTTCGGCCTACACGTAAACGATCTGCATGCTTGGCGCGCTAGAGTGCGCAAGACCGCGCAAAACTAGCACAGAGCCGGGCAAATATCCGCCCTTACCTATCCTTTTGGTCAGCTTTAAGTCGTAATAGAACAAAAATTGATCACAAAACACCCTACAGAGTGGAAAACAGGGCTCTGCAAGGCCATTTGTCGCGGGCGTGCGTTACACTTGCTGCCTTGCAACGAGCTGCCTGCTCTTCATCACCATCAGCCGAGATATCCATGCCGATCCGTCATTGCATCGTCCACCTGATCGACAAGAAACCCGACGGTACGCCCGCAGTTCTCCACGCTCGCGACTCCGAACTCGCTGAGTCCCAGGCCATCGAGAACATGCTCGCGGACCTCAACGAGAGCTATAACGCCAAACAGGGCAAGGCCTGGGGACTGTTCCATGCCGAATCCGGCGCACACCCTTTCAGCGGCTGGCTGAAAGAGTATCTGGATGGCGCAAACGACTTCACGGCGTTCTCTCGTGTGTCGGTGGAGCACCTGCAGAAGCTGATGGAAGAATCCAACCTGTCGGTGGGCGGTCATGTGCTGTTTGCGCATTACCAGCAAGGCATGACCGATTACCTGGCCATCGCCCTGCTGCACCACAGCGAAGGCGTGGCCGTGAATGACGAGCTGGACGTTACACCGTCGCGGCATCTGGACCTGGGCCAGTTGCACCTGGCTGCCCGGATCAATATCTCGGAATGGCAGAACAACAAGCAGTCCAAGCAGTACATCTCCTTCATCAAGGGCAAGAACGGCAAGAAAGTCTCGGAGTACTTCCGCGACTTCATCGGCTGCCAGGAAGGTGTCGACGGCCCCGGCGAGACCCGCACCCTGCTCAAGGCGTTCAGCGACTTCGTGGAAAGCGAAGACCTGCCGGAAGAGTCGGCACGGGAGAAAACCAAGACCCTGGTGGATTACGCCAGCAGCCAGAGCAAACTGGGTGAGCCCATGGGCCTGGAAGAACTCTCAGAACTGATCGACGAAGACCGCCCGCGTGCGTTCTACGATCACATCCGCAACAAGGATTACGGCCTGTCTCCAGAAATCCCGGCAGACAAGCGCACCCTGAACCAGTTCCGCCGCTTTACGGGCCGCGCAGAAGGCCTGTCGATCAGCTTCGAGGCGCACCTGCTGGGTGACAAGATCGAATATGACGAACAGGCCGGCACCCTGATCATCAAGGGCCTGCCCACTCAGCTCACCGATCAGTTGAAACGGCGATAACCGCGATGCTGCTGCGTACCCTCAAGAAGTTCGCGCTGATCATGCTGGTGGTCGTGGTCTATCAGAACTGGGGCAAGATCGAGAACCTGTTCAACCCGCAACCCGCCAGCGTTGCGCAGAGCTACAGCCAGGCAAAGGTCGTGATGTATGCGACCGAATGGTGCGGCTACTGCAAACAGACACGACGCTTTCTGGACAGCAAGGGCATCGCGTTCACTGAGTACGACATCGAGAAGTCAGCAGAAGGCCGCAAGGCCTATGAAGCCCTCGGCGGACGCGGTATCCCGTTGCTGGACGTCAACGGGACGCTGATTCGCGGCTTTTCGCCAGACGCCATATTGGCGGCGCTGAAGTAGGAGCAATCGGGCGGCGCTCCGCTTATTCGCGAAAATGATCTTCGCGGATAAATCCGCTCCTACCTGAGCATTTAATTCACGACCGCTTTTCGATCCGGAACCCCAGGCGTGGGAAATGCACATGCACCACGCCTGCACGCGGGTCTTCGCGGCGCAGGATCAGCTCTTCGCGGCCACTGAACAGCAACTCGCCTTCCACTTCATCCACGCCGTAATCAATGGCTGAGATCGCCACCCGATCACCGGCCTTGAAGCCGTTCGGGTCTACAAACGCCTCATCGGGCAATGCCGCAGGCGTGGCGTCGGCGGCGATTTGCACTGCATCGACAGCAGAGAGGTCGTTGTGCGCTCCATGGCCAAAACCCAGCACACGACCAAGCCAGGCCGAAACCGTCGGGTAGTCGTCCACCAGCGGCGCAGTCACGGGGGTCTGTTTGAGGAACCAGAGGGTGTGGGCCACGGAAAAGTCGGCAATCGAAGGCTCGCCAAACAGGAAGTCGCCATTGCGCTCCAGTTGCTGCTCCAGACGAGCCATCAGGGTTGGCCATTGATGCTGAGCCTGTTCCAGCGGCAGGCGTGATGCGCTTCCACCGTCGAACAAGGTTGCCCGGTCTGCAACGAAGGCCTTGACCGCTTCGGGAGGCACCTTGGCGAAGCGGACCGCCAGCGAGGCGGGCTGGAACACCAGGCTGACCGCATGCATGAACAGCACCGAATCGCCCCAGGCAGCAAGACCGGCAACCGTAAACTCGTGGCCTTCGGGATAGAAGGTCGGGGAAATCTTTTCCTGCTCCAGACGACGTGCGATCAATGCGGTGTCGCAGTAGATATCCGCACCTACCTGCAGAACCGGCGTCTTGCGATAACCACCGGTAAGGGCCGTCAGATCAGGTTTTGGCATGATGGGCGGGATCGTCACCGACCGCCACGAGAGCCCCTTGAAGCCGAGCATCAGGCGGGCCTTTTCGGCGAACAGCGATGCTGGATAGTGATGCAGAATCAGCTCTGACATGCTTTGGCCTCTTGGGCGCAGGGAAAGCAACAGCTTAACCCCCTGCACCCGGGCAGCCTACAGGATCAGACTGATGACACGGCATCACGCAGAGTGATCGGAGAACCCGCATAGCTTGCCGCCAGTACTTCCTTGGCGCTCTTGCGCAGCTTCTTGATCAGGCGCTCCTGACGCAACGCCTCTCCCTTACTGTCCCAGACCTCGACATAGACCAGCGCTACTGCCGGGCTGGAATGAAAAAAGCGCGCGCCCTTGCCACTCTGGTGATCGGCAAAGCGTCGATAAGGATCGTCACTGATGCCGCAATACAACGAACCATTGGCCGCACGCACCAGATAGACAAACCAAGGCTTGCCGACAGGTGCTGCGACATCGATAACGGCATCCACAACGTCAGGCATGGCGTTTTTCTGTAAACACTTTGAGTCCTTTCTGAGCCTGGGCACGAATCGCGTTTTGCACCAGCGGTGTCCAGCCCAGCAGCAGGCCCTTGGTGCCCAGCGCCTGACGCGACCAGCTCCACAGATCGAAGTTGTCATGGTGCTCAGTGATCTTGCCATCATGGAAGACAAACCGGGCCTGGATGTTATTGACCACAGTACGGCCAGTCTGGCTGAACAGGTAAGTGGCTACCCAATGCGCGCCGCCACTGCGCTCATCGGCGCGGACATTATCGAAAACCACCGAGAAGTCCTGGGCACGCGAGGTCAGCATGCGCCACATATCACCGGCCTGCCTGCCACGCAGCTCACCGAACACCGGATCGCTGAATAGCACATCATCGCTGTAACAGGCCGCCATTCCTTCGGCATCCAGACGGGCAAAAGCCTCGTAGAAGCGGGTAATCAATGCGCTATTGGCTTGGCTTGTTTGTTCGTTGCTCATGCATGCAGGTCCGTTTGGAAGCAAAAGATGATGCACGATAAGCGGCAACTCGACACTTTGCCATCATCATTCGCAGGATAAATGTTGTTCGCGAATGAATTCGCTTCCACACAGCGCAGATTCAAACCTTCTCGCTGACGACATTCACATGCAACGCCCGTCCGGCACCCAGCCCGGCCACAATGGCTCCAAACCCCAATGCAGCAAAGATCCAGCCAATCGAATCCCAGCTTCCCGTCACATCATGCACCACGCCCACCGCCAGCGGGCCTATGGAAGCAATGGTGTAACCAATCCCTTGAGCCATGCCCGACAGGTTGGAAGCCACATGGGAGTCACGCGAACGCAGCACGATCAGCGCCAGTGCCAGACTGAACGTACCGCCCTGCCCCAGCCCCAGCAGAATGGCCCAGCCCCAGAGCCCTTCCAGCGGCGCATACAGGCAACCGAACAATCCCCCCAGAGTCATCAGCATGACGAGCACAATGGACAGACGCTGATCCTTGCCCCGTGTCGCCAGCCATGGCGCACTCAAGGCACTGATCAACTGCACGATAATCGAGCCGGACAACAACAGACCCGCCTGGGTCGGAGTCATGCCGCGGTCGATCAGCACCGAAGGCAACCAGCCGAAGACGATGTAGGCCAGAGAGGATTGCAGGCCCATATACAGCGTGACCTGCCAGGCCAGCGGATCACGCAGCAGACCACGCACGCGATACGCCACCTGATGATGAGCATGCAGCTCGCGAGCCTGGGGCAACCAGACCAGTGCGGCCAGTACCGCCGGGATCATCCAGAACCCCAGGCCGACACTCCAGCGATCATCGAAATACTGGGTCAATGGCACCGTCAAGCCGGCAGCAATCGCAGCACCAAGGCACAGCGCCATGGTATAGACGCCAGTCATGGCTCCGGCCTGCTTCGGGAAGTCACGTTTGACGATACCCGGCAGCAACACACCGATAATACCGATGCTCGCCCCGGCCAACAGGCTCCCGGCGAACAACCCGACCTCACCGAAATGGCTACGCAGCAGGATTCCCGCCGCCAATAACAGCAGAATCCCCAACACCACCCGCTCGCTGCCGAAACGTCTTGCGAGTCGTGGCGCCAGTGGCGCGAACAAACCCAGGCACAACACTGGCAAAGTCGTCAAAAGCCCGGCCCTGGCCGCCGACAACCCAAGGCTGTCGGAAACCGCATTGAGCAATGGCGCAACGCTGGAGAGCGCGGGCCGCAGATTCAGGGCAACCAGCACCAGGCCAAGCAATAACAGCCATGGGCGTTTGAGGGTGGGAGTGTGCTGGATTGAGGTCGTGCTCGCCTGAGGCGCCTTGGTCGTCATGAGTCTCTCGTGGGCAGGATGTGTTACAGCGCATTGCGCAAAGGGGGTGCATCCTGTTGGAGAACCTTGCCGAATACAAGTTCGCTCTGAATATCCACAAAAATGCGCGGCCCCACTGACCATAAAGCGTCGTAATTTTCAGAAACGCCCTACAGCCTGTTTGATGCCATATTAATAAGATGATTGCCTACCTTCAGGACGATTATGTATGGCACATCACGGTTACATGACAATCACCGGTAAAAATCAAGGCTTCATCTCGGCAGGTTGCTCTACGCAGGAATCCATCGGTAATAAATGCCAGGATGGGCATGCGGATGAAATCATGGTGCTTTCGTTCAGCCACAACATGAACAATATCAGAGGCATCCGACACGCCACGCATCATCCTGTTGTCATCACGAAGAACATTGATAAATCTTCTCCTCTATTAGCTCAGGCGCTAGCTAATAGAGAAGAGCTCAACTGCAAAATCGATTTCTTCCGCAACTCCGCTCAGGGAAAACTGGAAAAATTTTACACCGTCGAATTAATAGCAGGCATGGTCGCAGACCTGAGCGTAGATATTCCCCACTCAATCCGGCAGAACGACAGCGTCCCCTTGGAACATATCGCCATTCGTTATCGCGATATCATCTGGACACACCATAAGGCCGGTACCATTGGCTACGCTTCATGGATAGAAAAGGAATGAGGGAGCAAGGCCGTGGCGATAAAACAATCAATAGAAGCAATAAATTCCAGGAAGTCAGCCAAGCTGCCTCTTATCTGGCTGGCCACGCTTGCACAATCAGTGCTAGACACATAAAAGACGGCACACTGCGTATTCAATTCAACAGGGAGGTTGCTTACTACGCAAGAGAGATTGTCAGGGATGTTGACCAAGGTCGCAAAAGTGCCGATGAAGGACTGAAAGCGCTCAAGGAAGAGCAAATCAGCCTAAGCAAGCAATCACTCACGATTGCACAACAAAGCATTGGACTTGTTGCAGGAGGATTACAGATTACAGGTGGCGCAGCCATGTGTGGGGGGACATTCGGGCTGGGCTGCGGATTGGGTGTCCTGATGGCTACTCATGGCGCGAACAATGTCTATGAAAACGGGCGTAATTTATGGGAAGGCAGATCAGATACGCAGGGTTACGTCAGAAAGACCTATCAAGGTATTTCCAAGTTTTTTGGAGGCAGTGAATTTGAGGGCAATATGGCGTATGGCGGTGCGGATATAGCTTTATCACTCTACGGGGCATCTAGACTTATTCCAAAACCAGACGCATGGAGACTATTCAGATACTTGAGATCCGACAAGGAGAGGGCCTACAAACAAGCTTCCGCAACATCATTAGTGATTGATGCTGCATCAGATGCAGTAACAATGAGCAACATGTGGAATGACTGGAATAAAGAAAATGAATGACCTCTCCTATCAATCCATCATCATTTCACTCTGCATACTCTTCTTCCTTCCCTCTCTATGGGCCAAATCCAGATGGAGTGGTGATGGTTACTCCGGCGATAGATTCTTGATCGCATTTATCTATAATTTTATTTTTTCAGCTCTCCATTGGCAGTTGGTACAAACGACTGAGGTACCTTTTTCAGGGACACCAGCGAGCCCTTTGCTGCAATGGTTCTCTATTTTCATGGCAGTGGCACACATTATTTCACTCCCCAGAGAATCCCTGCCTAAACGCTGGTTTTCAAGAAAGGCTTCATTACCCATTTCTTTTAATCCGCAATATAGCTACACACTAAAAAGCCCTATCACAGACTTCTTATCACCCTTATTTAGCCTCTTGATACCGAGCATTTGTTGTGCAACATTTTATTCCGGGCTTATTTGTCTGGCACTCATAGAATTTATTGACGTCGATATTTTCTATCGAAAGATCATCTTCGGAACGCTTTGGATTATCCTGTTCGGTATATTTTTATACGGGCTGCACGCTGAAAGAAAAAAACGCGGTTACCTCTAGTCCGCTCCTCCTTTTGCCTGCGATAAAAATCGCAGCGCATAAAAAACCCGGACACAAGGTCCGGGTTTTTCATGCAGCGTCTGCGACTCAGTGAATGATCTGGCTGAGGAACAGTTTGGTACGGTCGCTTTGCGGGTTGTCGAAGAAGTCGTTTGGTGCGGCTTGTTCGACGATCTCGCCCTTGTCCATGAAGATCACGCGGTTGGCCACGGTGCGGGCAAAGCCCATTTCGTGGGTTACGCAGAGCATGGTCATGCCCTCTTCGGCCAGGGTGACCATGGTGTCGAGTACTTCCTTGACCATTTCCGGGTCGAGTGCCGAGGTCGGCTCGTCGAACAGCATGATTTTCGGTTTCATGCACAGGGCACGGGCAATCGCCACACGCTGTTGCTGACCACCGGAAAGCTGGCCCGGGTACTTGTTCGCCTGCTCTGGAATGCGCACGCGCTCCAGGTAGTGCATGGCGATTTCTTCAGCCTTTTTCTTCGGCATGTTGCGAACCCACATCGGAGCCAGCGTGCAGTTCTGCAGGATGGTCAGGTGCGGGAACAGGTTGAAGTGCTGGAACACCATGCCGACTTCACGACGAATGGTTTCGATCTGCTTCAGGTCCGAAGTCAGTTCGGTGCCATCAACGATGATGCGACCCTGCTGGTGTTCTTCCAGACGGTTCAGGCAGCGAATGGTCGTGGACTTGCCCGAACCCGACGGGCCGCACAATACGATACGCTCACCCTGACGCACGTTCAGGTTGATGTCCTTGAGTACATGGAACTGGCCGTACCACTTGTGTACGCCTTCCATCCGGATCATGCCTTCAGCGCCCAGAGGCTTACTGATAACTTCACTCATCACAAAACTCCTAACGCTTGTGGCCTGTGTCCAGCTTACGTTCCAAATGCATGGAATAGCGGGACATACCGAAACAGAAGATCCAGAACACCAGGGCCGCGAAGACGTAGCCTTCGGTGGCCATACCCAGCCATGACGGGTCGGCGGTGGCTTGCTTGACGCTGTTGAGCAAGTCAAACAGGCCGATGATGATCACCAGGCTTGTATCCTTGAACAGGGCAATGAAGGTGTTGACGATGCCGGGGATAACCATCTTCAACGCCTGCGGCAGGATAACCAGCCCCATTGCGCGCCAGTAGCCCAGGCCCATCGCTGCGGCCGCTTCGTACTGGCCTTTAGGGATTGCCTGCATGCCACCGCGCACCACTTCGGCGATGTACGCCGACTGGAACAGGATGACGCCGATCAGGGCGCGCAGCAGCTTGTCGAAGTTCATCCCTTCAGGCATGAACAGCGGCAGCATTACCGACGACATGAACAGCACCGTGATCAATGGCACACCGCGCCAGAACTCGATGAAGGTCACGCACACCACGCGCACGGCCGGCATGTTGGAACGACGCCCCAGTGCCAGCAGAATACCCAGCGGCAGCGCACCGGCGATACCGACGGTCGCGATCACCAGGGTCAGCATCAGGCCGCCCCACTGACTGGTTGCCACAATGCTCAGACCAAACGCGCCGCCATGCAGCAGGTAGAACGCGATGATCGGGTAAAGCACCAGGAAGCCGATGGCGTAGAACGCCTTGCGCGGGAACTTCGAGATGAACAGAGGCGCAGCACCGACAATCGCCAGGATTGCGGTGAGGTCGACCCTCCAGCGCAATTCAGTCGGGAAGTAGCCATACATGAACTGGCCAAAACGCTGCTGGACGAATACCCAGCAGGCACCTGCCTTGGTGCAGTCTTCCTTGGTGGTGCCGATCCAGTTGGCGTCCAGCAGTGACCAGCTGATCATCGGCGGGACGATCAGGTAGATCAGGTAGAACGAGAGCAGGGTCAGCAGCGTGTTGATCCAGCTGGAGAACAGGTTCTGCCGCATCCACGCAACCGGGCCGAACACTTTGCTCGGTGGTGGCATGTCAGGTTTGAAAGTATGAGTTGTCATGCGCGTTTCCTCACCGCTCGATCAGCGCAATGCGCTTGTTGTACCAGTTCATCAGCATGGAAATGCTGATACTGATCGCCAGGTACACGCTCATGGTGATGGCAATGACTTCAATGGCCTGACCGGTCTGGTTGAGCACCGTACCGGCAAACAGAGAAACCATTTCCGGATAACCGATCGCTGCCGCCAGCGAAGAGTTCTTCGCCAGGTTCAGGAACTGGCTGGTCAACGGCGGAATGATCACCCGCAGGGCTTGCGGAATGATGACCTTGCGCAGCGTTGGCCCAGGGCGCAGGCCCAGGGAACGAGCGGCTTCGGTCTGGCCGTGGCTGACCGACTTGATGCCCGAACGCACGATTTCGGCGATGAACGCCGCGGTGTAGATGGTCAGCGCCAGAGTCAGGGAGATCAGTTCAGGGATCAGTACCCAGCCACCGGTGAAGTTGAAGCCTTTGAGCTGAGGCAGTTCCCAATGCACCGGGCTGCCGAAGATCAGCATGCTCAGGCCGGGAATGACCAGCAGCAGACCCAGGCTGGCCCAGAACTTGTGGAACGGCTCGCCAGTGGCTTCAAAACGCTTGTTGGCCCAACGCACCATCGCGACCACCGCCACAATGGCGATGACGATGCTGATCAGAAACGCCCAGATGCCTTCGGAAGGAATTGCCTTGGGCATGTTCAACCCGCGGCTGCTGACAAAGAACATGTCCAGGTAGCCATGAGCCTGACGTGGTCCGGGCAGGGTCAGGAATACGGCGGTGTACCAGAACAGGATCTGCAGCAACGGCGGAATGTTACGGAAGACTTCGACGTATACGGTCGCCAGCTTGTTGATCATCCAGTTCGGCGACAGACGAGCGACACCAATGATGAAGCCCAGGATAGTCGCCAGAAAGATACCGATGATCGACACCAGCAGGGTATTGAGCAAGCCGATGACAAAGACGCGGGCATAGCTGTCCGCTTCCGTGTAGTCGATCAAGTGCTGGGCAATACCGAAACCGGCACTGCGCTCAAGAAACCCGAAACCCGATGTAATACCACGATGCTGCAGGTTGGTCTGGGTGTTGTCGAACATGAACCAGCCCAACGAGACCACCGCCACTACGGTGATGATCTGAAATAACCACGCGCGCACTTTTGGGTCGCTCAAAGAGAGCTTTTGCTTTGGTGCGACGATTTGCTTTTCCATGAAATGCCCCAGGAAAAATCGAACAGAACAACGCCCGACAGGCTAAAAAAGCCTGTCGGGCGCCGGGTCAATCAGCGAATTGGTGGAGCGTACTGAATGCCACCTTTGTTCCACAGAGCGTTTTGGCCGCGCTTGATTTTCAGCGGGGTCGCTTCGCCCAGGTTACGCTCGAACATCTCGCCGTAGTTACCTACCTGCTTGACGATCTGAACGACCCAGTCCTTCGGCAGTTTCAGGTCTTTGCCGTACTCGCCGTCAGCACCGAGCATACGGGCAACGTCAGGGTTCTTGGTGGCCTTGGCTTCAGCTTCGACGTTCTTCGAAGTAATGCCAGCCTCTTCTGCGTTCAACTGAGCGAACAGGGTCCAGCGAACGATGGAGAACCACTCTTCGTCGCCTTTACGTACTACCGGGCCCAGTGGCTCCTTGGAGATCACTTCAGGCAGAACGACGTAGTCGTCAGGCTTGGCCAGCTTGCTGCGCTGTGCGTAGAGTTGCGACTGATCGGAGGTCAGTACGTCGCAACGGCCGCCTTCCAGCGACTTGGCGCTTTCGTCGGAGGTGTCGAAAGTGATCGGGGTGTATTTCAGACCGTTGGAGCGGAAGTAGTCGGAGACGTTCAGCTCAGTGGTAGTACCAGCCTGGATACAAACGGTTGCACCGTCCAGTTCCTTGGCGCTCTTGACGCCCAGCTTGTTGTTTACCAGGAAGCCGATACCGTCGTAGTAAGTCACGCCGGCGAATACCAGGCCCATGCCCGAATCACGGGAGCTGGTCCAGGTGGTGTTACGCGACAGGATGTCGATTTCACCGGATTGCAGCGCGGTGAAACGCTCCTTGGCGTTCAACTGGCTGAATTTGACCTTGGTTGCGTCACCGAAAACGGCAGCAGCTACGGCACGGCACACGTCAGCGTCGATACCGGTAATCTTGCCTGTAGCATCTGGAACGGAGAACCCTGGCAGGCCATCGCTGACACCGCACTGAACAAAACCTTTCTTCTGGATAGCGTCAAGTGTGGCACCGGCGTTAGCTGCACCGGTCACGCCGAGTGCTGCTACAGCTGTCACGACCGCCAGTGTGGATTTCAACATCTTCATTCAAACCTCCAGTGTGCTCTTTATTGTGTGGGACTTCGGTTACGCCGCACCCTTGTGAGGCATTAATGACCCGTGCTGGCTTTTTTTTGGGTCATACGACGTTGGGCCTGGACCATGAATCGAGCGCAAGATCATCTCGTCACTCACCTTCATCATTCATTTATAGCCCTAAGACCAAAGCCCCGTGCTTTCCCCGGACCAGAGCGGTACAGGATCAATCATGCCGGGAGTCCTGACGCATGGACTCCCGTGCTGCCTTCGATCGTTACAAGTAGTAGCCTAATAGTGTTACCGATCGATGTGAGCGCTTTGACTCCACACGTTTCATAGCAAAGCCCGTACCAGCATGCTGGCGATGTCGAATTAGCGACAGGTCAAGTCGAAAACTTGTAACCTTGCGACATCTTCTTTCACTTTTAAACTGCACGCGCACTTAATTAATGCGCCAAAAAACAATCAATGCACCCTATTGGAGCACTCATGAGCGAGCCTTTGATCCTTCAACCCACCGCAGAATCCGATGCCTGCGTCATCTGGCTGCACGGCCTGGGTGCCGACCGTTACGATTTTCTTCCCGTCGCCGAAGCCCTTCAGGAGTCGTTGACGACCACTCGCTTCATATTGCCCCAGGCCCCGAAACGCGCCGTTACCGTCAACGGTGGCTATGAAATGCCGAGCTGGTATGACATCAAGAGCATGACTTCCGAAGCCCGCTCCATCGATCACGATGAGATGGAAGCCTCGGCCCAACAGGTTCTGGACCTGATCGAGCAACAACGCGACAGTGGCATCGACCCCGCCAGAATCTTCCTGGCAGGTTTTTCCCAGGGCGGCGCCGTGGTTCTGCACACAGCCTACAAACGCTGGCAAGGCCCGCTGGGTGGCGTGCTGGCATTGTCCACCTACGCGCCAACCTTCAATGACCAGATGACATTGTCAGCCAGCCAGCAGCGTATTCCGGCCTATTGTCTGCATGGTTTTCACGACGAAGTGGTCCACAATGCCATGGGACGTACCGTTTACGAGTACCTCAAGACGCTGGGTGTAACCGCTCAATGGAAAGAGTACCCAATGGGGCATCAAGTGTTACCCCAGGAAATTTCCGACATCCAGATCTGGCTTGCCGAGAAACTTCGGTAACGTCTTCTTTAATGGAGCTTTGAACCGGCCTGATCGGGCGCCTGTGTAGCGAACCATGGATGACACTACGCCGCGCCCGATTCTTGCATTACACTGCTCGGCGTAGATTCCTTAATCAATTGACGAGATGACCGTGCTCAAAGCACTTAAAAAGATGTTCGGTAAAAGCGAGGCTGAGCAGCTCGCGCCCAACCACGCAGCATCCACCCCCGCCTCCAGGGCTGTCGCTGAAGACGAATCGCAGAATCGTGCGGTCAAGGCTCAGGCTTCGGTCAAGGAACCCGCAGCCCCGGCTCAGGCCAGGAGCGACAAACCCAAGGCCGAACGTCCACGTCGAGAGCGAGCGCCCAAGCCGCCTGTCGTCACCTGGAAGCTCGAAGATTTCGCTGTCGAACCTCAGGAAGGCAAGACGCGCTTCCATGACTTCGATCTGGCCCCCGAACTGATGCACGCGATTCATGATCTGGGCTTCCCGTACTGCACGCCGATCCAGGCGGGCGTGCTGGGTTACACCCTCAAGGGCAAGGACGCCATCGGTCGCGCCCAGACCGGTACGGGCAAGACCGCCGCGTTCCTGATCTCGATCATCACCCAGTTGACCCAGACGCCGCCGCCCAAAGAGCGTTACATGGGTGAACCCCGCGCCCTGATCATCGCCCCGACCCGCGAACTGGTGGTGCAAATTGCCAAGGACGCGGCAGCGCTGACCAAATACACCAACCTGAACGTCATGACGTTCGTGGGCGGCATGGAATTCGACAAACAGCTCAAGCAGCTCGAAGCCCGTCATTGCGACATTCTGGTTGCAACACCGGGACGTCTGCTGGACTTCAACCAGCGCGGTGAAGTGCATCTGGACATGGTCGAAGTGATGGTCCTCGACGAAGCCGACCGCATGCTGGACATGGGCTTTATCCCCCAGGTACGCCAGATCATTCGCCAGACGCCGCACAAGGGCGAGCGTCAGACGCTGCTGTTCTCCGCGACCTTCACCGATGACGTGATGAACCTCGCCAAGCAATGGACGACCGACCCGGCCATCGTCGAAATCGAAGCCGAGAACGTCGCCAACAGCAACGTCGAACAGCATATCTACGCGGTGGCTTCGGCTGACAAGTACAAGCTGCTGTACAACCTGGTCACCGACAACGGCTGGGAACGGGTGATGGTCTTTGCCAACCGCAAGGATGAAGTGCGCCGTATCGAAGAGCGTCTGGTGCGTGACGGAGTAAACGCCGCACAACTTTCAGGCGATGTTCCCCAGCACAAACGGATCAAGACTCTGGAAGGTTTCCGCGAAGGCAAGATTCGGGTGTTGGTGGCAACAGACGTCGCAGGCCGCGGTATCCATATCGACGGCATCAGCCATGTCATCAACTTCACCCTGCCGGAAGTGCCGGACGATTACGTACACCGCATCGGGCGCACAGGCCGTGCGGGCGCGGATGGCGTTTCGATCAGCTTTGCCGGGGAAGACGATTCCTATCAGCTCCCGGCCATCGAAGAGAAGCTGGGCCGCAAGATCAGCTGCGAAATGCCACCGACCGAGTTGCTGCGGGCTGTGGTGCGCAAGGCCTGAGCCTTTTTCGCGACTGAAGTCGCTCCTACAGCGTTCTGTGCAGGAGCGACTTCAGTCGCGAACACCAGCATTCATTTCCAACGATCAGCCGCCGCCTGATCGCTATGCCGCCCTTCGACCCAGCGCGGGCCTTCGGCGGTGTTTTCGCGCTTCCAGAACGGTGCGCGAGTCTTCAGGTAGTCCATGACGAAATCACAGGCCTCGAACGCGGCCTGACGATGAGCGCTGGCAACGCCGACAAACACGATTGGCTCGCCGGGCTCCAGTGCGCCGACCCGGTGCAGCACTTCCAGCCTGAGCAGTGGCCAGCGCTGTTCGGCTTCAACCACGATCTTTGCCAGAGCCTTTTCAGTCATGCCTGGATAGTGCTCCAGAAACATGCCCGAAACCTCACGCCCTTCGTTGAAGTCCCGCACGTAACCGACAAAACTCACCACCGCGCCGATGCCGACATTGGCCGCATGCAGTGCATTGACCTCGGCACCTGGATCGAACGCCGCCGCTTGCACGCGAATCGCCATGCTCAGCCTCCGGTCACGGTAGGAAAGAATGCCACTTCATCGCCATCCGTCAGCGGTTCGTCCAGCTGACACAGCTCTTGATTGCGGGCGCACATCAGGTTCTGCTCGGCCAGCACTTGCCAGGCCTCACCGCGCAGCAGCAGGTGCTGGCGCAGGTCGTTCAGCGTGGCGAAAGTACCCTCGACACGCTCGCCATCCAGCCCCAACGCTTCCCGATAACGGGCGAAATACTGAACCTGCACACTCATTGCGCAGCTCCCGGCTCGTCGGCAATGAAGTGACCGCTCTTGCCACCGAGTTTTTCCAGCAAGCGCACCGACTCGATAGTCATGCCGCGATCAACGGCCTTGCACATGTCATAGATGGTCAGCGCAGCAACACTGGCGGCAGTCAGGGCTTCCATTTCCACACCGGTCTGCCCGGCCAGCTTGCAGCGCGCGACGATCAGCACCACATCATCCCCTTGGGCACTGAGTTCGACCTTGACGCTGGTGAGCATCAGCGGATGGCAGAGCGGGATCAGATCACTGGTTTTCTTCGCCGCCTGAATGCCGGCAATGCGCGCAACAGCAAACACATCCCCTTTGGGATGACCGCCGCTGACAATCATTTGCAGGGTTTCAGGCAACATGCGCACAAGCGCTTGAGCCACAGCCTCACGGGACGTCACGGCTTTGTCAGTGACGTCGACCATATTGGCGCGACCTTGGGAATCGAGATGAGTCAGCACAGCCTTACTCCTGAGCAGGAGTGGCGATTGTAGTTAGCCAAGGGCGTCAGCTACAAGCGGCAAGAACTGCAAGCTACAAGCGAACCACACTCTGGCTTCTCGCTTGCAGCTTGCAACTTACCGCTTACCGCTTACAGATGACTCTCGGCATATTCAGCCAGTACCGAGCGTGGAACCCCTTGCAGGGTGATGTGTACGCCGTTGGGGAAATCCTTGAAGCGCTCCGTCAGGTAGGTCAACCCCGAGCTGGTGGCTGACAGGTAAGGGGTATCGATCTGCGCCAGGTTACCCAGGCAGACCACTTTGGAACCGGCACCGGCACGGGTGATGATGGTTTTCATCTGGTGCGGCGTCAGGTTCTGGCATTCGTCGATCAGTATCAGGCTTTGCTGGAAGCTGCGGCCCCGGATGTAGTTGAGGGATTTGAACTGCAACGGCACCTTGCTGAGGATGTAATCGACACTGCCATGGGTGTTTTCGTCATCCATGTGCAAGGCTTCGAGGTTGTCGGTGATTGCACCCAGCCATGGCTCCATTTTTTCCGCCTCGGTGCCGGGCAGGAAGCCTATTTCCTGATCCAGGCCTTGCACGCTGCGGGTTGCGATGATGCGGCGATAGCGTTTGCTGACCATGGTCTGCTCAATGGCAGCGGCCAGCGCCAGGATGGTCTTGCCGGAACCGGCAGCGCCGGACAGGTTGACCAGATGAATATCAGGATCGAGCAACGCGAACAGCGCCAGCCCTTGATAGATATCGCGTGGTTTCAGGCCCCAGGCTTCCTGGTGCAGCAAGGGTTCCTGATGCATGTCCAGAATCAGCAGCTCGTCGCTCCTGACGCCCTTGATCCAGCCGACGAAGCCTTGCTCGTCGATGATGAACTCGTTCATATGAACCGCGGGCAGGCTTTCGCTCAACTGCACGCGATGCCAGGTGCGGCCATGGTCCTGACGGGTTTCGACCTTGCTGACCCGGTCCCAGAACGAGCCGGGAATATCGTGATAACCCCGCGACAGCAGCGAGACGTCATCGACCAGCTGGTCAGTGCTGTAGTCCTCGGCGGCAATCCCGCAGGCCCGCGCCTTGAGGCGCATGTTGATGTCCTTGGTCACCAGCACCAGACGCAAATCCTTGTTACGCGCGTGCAGGTCGACCAACTGGTTGATGATGATGTTGTCGTTCAAATGCTCGGGAAGAAGGCTGTTGGGTTCCTCGCGCTTGCTCATCAGAATCGACAGGAAGCCCTTGAATACGCCGGTCCCCCGGTCGATAGGCACGCCCTTTTCGACTTCTTCCGGTGAAGCTTCACCCAGAGTCTTGTCGATAAGGCGGATGGCCTGACGGCACTCGGCAGCGACCGAATGCTTGCCGTCCTTGAGCTTGTCCAGTTCCTCCAGAACCGTCATCGGAATGGCAACGCGGTGTTCTTCGAAATTCAGCAGTGCGTTTGGATCATGGATCAATACGTTGGTATCGAGCACGTAAAGGATAGGCTGGTTAGTGGAAGGGTTGCGTCCGTGATCATCCATACTCGCTCACCTTTATAGAAGCCAGGCGGCGCAGAACCACTACAAAGCTGCGCCACGAAAAGGCCGCCGGTTCCTTCCCTTGAGGCAGGGAAGAATGTTGCTCAAGATGGGTCGTTGAGGACGCCACCTGTGTTGCAGGTTTCGGCGGTCTGTTCTCGTAATACAGCAAAACCGATGACAGAAAAAAGCTCTTTGACAGTTTTTTGAAGTTTATTTCACAGTATGACGAATAGCGCTTGGCGAGTGCCGCCTGCACGTTTACAGTCGGAAGTCACCTCAGGCCGGATTGGCCGAAAAAACCCGCCGTCCCCCCTTCCTCTTATGCCCTCAAGCCCTTATTCCTCCTGGGTTTCAGACAGATTTCGACAGTCATCCCAGATCAGTTCGCTTTGAGCGGTATTGGCCAGCAGCAAAGGCAGCGCCGACTGCGCCTTGTTGCCCATGTCATGGAATACCACCGTACCCCGACGCCAGAGCAGCATGAGGGTCAGCACCCGGTCCCCGACCTGCTGGGCCGAGAGGCGGCCTGTGGCGTCCTGCGAATCGATATTCCACAGTGACACCCGCAAGTGCTGCGAACGGAAGTATTCGCCGCTGTCAGCACGACGATGGCCATAAGGCGGCCTGAACAGCGGAACGAAGTTGTCCGGGAGAATCTGCTGGACCAGAGCGGCACTGCGCTGCACGGAATCCTGCCAGTCGACCCAGTTACTGTGCGAACGATATTCCCAGCCCTGCACACCCACGCATTGTTGCCTGTAGAGCGCCTGCAGGCTGGCTGCCGAGCTGCTCTCCAGGCGCGTCTGCAGGCTTTTCCCCAGTACAAAGAAGGTCGCGGTCATTTTTTGCTGGCGCATGAAATCGGCCAGCCAGTCCGTATTGCCATCCGCCGGGCTCGGGCCACTGTCGAAATTGAGCATGAAGGTGCGATCCGGCATTTCATCGCCACTCATTTCATCGGAGTTGTAGCGCTCGATTTCACTGCTGGTCTGAGGGAACAGAGCCGCCATGTACAGCAACTCGTTCAGGTAACGCTCATGGAAGATCGAACTCGGCTTGCCCCATGCGGCATAGAACGAATCCGGCAAAACCTGATACTCCTCGGCGCGCTGGCGCAATTGCTCCATGTCCTCGACCAGCACACAGAAGTTGGCGTCTTCCTCACAGCTCTTCTGCGCCGCCTGATAGTTCTCCAGCAAGCGCAACCACAGGCGATGACGAACCACATTCAGCGACGGCACGTTGACATAACGCAGGCCCAGGCGCTGCTTGAGCCCTTCTTCGTCCAGAGTCTCGCTGACAGCCAGGGCATGGGCGAAAGCCAGAATCTCGGCACGGGAGGCAACATCGAACAAGGCCGGCGTCTCGAAACGCTCGGGCCACACACTGCGATCCATCGTGGCGACTTCAGGCACCGCCGCCTGAGCTTCAAACCAGAACAGACACGCGCAAACTGCTAAAACAATACGCAAAACCAATGCCCTCTCGATCCAATATCAACGCCATCACCCGCGCGGCACTATAGCTGATCCGGGGCGGTGTCTTATGTCCGGCGCGTTACAAAGCCACGGCCTATACAGACCGTGTGAAAACGTAGCGAGCGAAGGTCAGGCAAGGCGAAAACAGGCGAGGAACGGTCGGAGTCGCGCTCGACTTTACTGGCTGTAAATGAGCATTCCGAGCCTGTTTTCAACGCAGCATGACCGAGCGCAGTAGTTTTCACACGGTCTGTTATCGCCACCATAGCTGGAGTCATACCCCATCACCCCATAGAATCGCCCGACGATTACAGGAGACGACTTCATGCTGATGGTGATTTCCCCAGCGAAAACCCTCGATTACGAGACCCCGCCGACCACCGAGCGCTACACCCAGCCGCAATACCTGGACCACTCTCAGGAGCTGATTACCCAGCTTCGCGAGCTGACGCCAGCGCAGATCGGTGAGCTGATGCATCTGTCCGACAAGCTCTCGGGACTGAACGCGGCGCGTTTCGGCAGCTGGACTCCAGCTTTCACGCCCGAAAACGCCAAGCAGGCGCTGCTGGCATTCAAGGGCGATGTCTATACCGGCTTGCAGGCCGAAACACTGACTGATGCCCAGCTTTCCTACGCCCAGGACCACCTGCGCATGTTGTCAGGCCTTTATGGCCTGCTGCGCCCTCTGGACCTGATGCAACCTTATCGCCTGGAAATGGGCACAAAGCTGGCCAATGCCCGTGGCAAGGATCTGTATGCCTTCTGGGGCACGCGCATCAGTGAATGGCTGAATCAGGCACTGGCTGAGCAAGGCGATGACTTGCTGCTGAACCTGGCCTCTACCGAATATTTTTCTGCGGTCAAACGCTCGGCCCTGAAAGCCCGCATCATCGATACCGAGTTCAAGGACCTGAAAAACGGCCAGTACAAGATCATCAGTTTCTACGCCAAGAAAGCCCGCGGCATGATGAGCCGTTTCGTGATCAGCGAGCAGATCAATACCCCTGAAGCACTGAAGGAATTCGATGCGCAGGGTTACCGCTACAGCGTCGAACAATCGACACCCGACAAACTGGTCTTCCTGCGCGACAGTCCGGAACAGTGATGGCGTCAATGTTGCGTAGTGCTCCGGGCACTACGCAACATAGGCTCGTTAATTCAAGTCTCCTCTGCCATTTTTATGACGCCATATAAACATCACCAAACGAGGCGTTCATTTTTCGAGTGGGTTTTCTCGAAAAAATAACAACTTTTTTGAGTGATGGCATTCTGTCATTTTTCCGTAATAGCAAAAAAACATCCACCTACTTGAACCCCTCTACAACTAAGGGCTTCACGCTAGTTGCCATCATTTTGAAACCACCCCGTCAAAAAGGCCAATCGAAAAAATTCTCAAAAACAGGACGAGCGGCCCGGAACTAATCGCGAACCCACATGCTCCTACATCCCGTAACAATTCTCGACAAGCCTGTAAGAGATCACTTACAGCGCTACGAGAGCAAAGGGAAGTTGCCAGGGATTAAGTTTGATTCTGCGGAATCAATACTTCGGGTACTGAAATCAAACTCACATCACTAGTTGAAGTAGGTAGACAAGCGAACACCATGAGGTGTGCAGAGCAGGGCTCCAGATCGGCAAAGCCAAGGCTTTCGGATCGACCTGCCAAGGATCGCTATACAGGGAGTGGTTTGCCGCATCCAAGAGAGCATGGCCCTGATCCGTATGGACAGGTCACTTGCCGCTTGTACTTAGTGTCATTTGAGTTCGCCTCGTTTGTTTAGGCACTCATTCATTAAATATGCCTGCGTTAGTTAAGTGGCTTAACAGCCTTACTGACTTGCGTGTGACATCTGCTGGCCAAAATTAATATCCAGCCAACTTATGGCGTGAAAAATCGAGGAGAGTACGATGCGTATCAGCATCTTTGGTTTGGGTTATGTCGGTGCAGTATGTGCCGGTTGCCTTTCTGCACGGGGTCATGATGTTGTTGGTGTGGATATTTCCAATACCAAGATCGACCTTATCAATAACGGCAAATCGCCTATCGTCGAGCCCGGCCTGGAAGACCTCCTGGCACAGGGCATTCGCAACGGCAAACTGCGTGGCACCACGGACTTCTCCGAAGCCATCCGCGCCACTGACCTGTCGATGATCTGCGTGGGTACGCCCAGCAAGAAGAACGGCGACCTGGAACTCGACTACATCGAATCCGTCTGCCGCGAAATCGGTTATGTCCTGCGTGACAAGACCTCCCGCCACACCATCGTGGTTCGCAGCACCGTGCTGCCGGGCACTGTCGCCAATGTGGTAATCCCGATTCTGGAAGACTGCTCGGGCAAGAAAGCCGGCGTCGACTTCGGCGTTGCAGTGAACCCTGAGTTCCTGCGTGAAAGCACCGCGATCAAAGACTACGATCACCCACCAATGACCGTTATCGGCGAGTTCGACAAGGCTTCCGGTGACGTTCTGCAATCGCTGTACGAAGAACTCGACGCACCGATCATCCGCAAGGACATCGCCGTTGCCGAGATGATCAAGTACACCTGCAACGTGTGGCACGCCACCAAGGTCACCTTCGCCAACGAAATCGGCAACATTGCCAAGGCAGTCGGCGTCGATGGCCGTGAAGTGATGGAAGTGGTCTGCCAGGACAAGCAACTGAACCTGTCCCAGTACTACATGCGCCCAGGCTTCGCCTTCGGCGGTTCCTGCCTGCCAAAAGACGTTCGCGCCCTCACCTACCGTGCAGGCAGCCTGGACGTGGAAGCACCGCTGCTCAACTCCCTGATGCGCAGCAACGTCTCTCAGGTACAGAACGCTTTCGACATCGTGGCCAGCCACGATACCCGCAAAGTCGCCCTGCTGGGCCTGAGCTTCAAGGCCGGCACCGACGACCTGCGCGAAAGCCCGCTGGTCGAACTGGCCGAAATGCTGATCGGTAAAGGTTTCGACCTGAGCATCTACGACAGCAACGTCGAATACGCTCGCGTACACGGTGCCAACAAGGACTACATCGAGTCGAAGATCCCTCACGTGTCGTCCCTGCTGAACTCGGACTTCGATCAGGTCATCAACGATTCCGACGTGATCATCCTGGGTAACCGCGACGAGCGCTTCCGCGCCCTGGCCGACCAGACGCCTCACGGCAAGCACGTTGTAGACCTGGTGGGCTTCATGTCCAAGAGCACCGGCGAAAGCGGCCGTGCTGAAGGTATCTGCTGGTAAATCAGCCGCAAGCGCCAAGCACCAAGCCACAAGCTCAAGCCTCCCGCTTGCAGCTTGGGGCTTGAGGCTTGCAACTGACTTTGGGATACAAATCTATGGACAGGCTAAAACACGGCCTACTAGAGGCCGCCGGTTGGCTGTTTTACCTAAGTTTGTTAATGGGCATCGCAACTGCATTGCCTACCAGTATCTTCGACTCACAGTCGAGGAACTTTATTTTCCTGATTGGCGCCGTGGGTATCTGGCGCTATTCCATGGGGATCACGCATTTCGTACGCGGAATGATATTTCTGTATGTGGTCTACCCACACTTGCGCCGCAAGCTGAAAAAGCTGGGCAAGGCAGCAGATCCTTCCCATGTGTTCCTGATGGTCACCAGCTTCCGTATCGAAGCTCTGACCACTGCTCAGGTTTACAGCTCGGTCATTCGTGAGGCGATCAACTGCGGACTGCCGACCACCATCGTCTGCTCGCTGGTTGAAATGTCCGATGAGCTGCTGGTCAAGAGCCTGTGGGCCAAGATGAACCCGCCCGAGCGTGTGAAGCTGGACTTCGTGCGCATCCCTGGTACCGGCAAGCGCGACGGCCTGGCTTATGGCTTCCGCGCCATCTCGCGTCACCTTCCGGATGAACGCGCAGTAGTGGCCGTGATCGACGGCGACACCGTGCTCAATGAAGGCGTCGTCAGCAAGACCGTTCCGTGGTTCCACCTGTTCGACAATGTCGGCGGCCTGACCACCAACGAGTTCTGTGAGGTTCGCGGCGGCTACATCATGAGCGAATGGCACAAGCTGCGTTTCGCCCAGCGCCACATCAACATGTGCTCGATGGCCCTGTCCAAGCGCGTATTGACCATGACCGGTCGCATGTCGGTATTCCGCGCCACCGTGGTAACCGACCCCGAGTTCATTGCCGACGTGGAAAGCGACTCGCTCAATCACTGGCGTCTAGGGACCTTCAAGTTCCTGACCGGTGACGACAAGTCGAGCTGGTTCAGCCTGATGCGCCTGGGTTACGACACGTTCTACGTGCCCGATGCCGCCATCAACACCGTTGAACACCCTCCTGAAAAAAGCTTTCTCAAGGCCAGTCGCAAGTTGATGTACCGCTGGTACGGCAACAACCTGCGTCAGAACTCCCGCGCACTGGGTCTGGGCATTCGTCGCCTGGGTCTGTTCACCAGCGTGGTGTTGTTCGACCAGCGCGTGTCGATGTGGACATCGATCCTGGGCCTGACCGTCGCCATCATTGCCAGCTTCAAGTACGGCGGCGCATTCATCCTGATGTACCTGCTGTGGATCGGCATGACCCGCCTGATCCTGACACTGCTGCTGTCCTGCTCGGGACACAGGATAGGGCCTGCCTACCCCATCATTCTCTATTACAACCAGATCGTCGGCGCCCTGATGAAAATCTACGTTTTCTTCCGCCTGGACCGACAGTCCTGGACCCGCCAGGACACAAAACTCAGCCGCGACATGGCCAGCTTTCAGGGCTGGTTCAACACCTGGTCGTCCCGAACCATGACTTTTTCAGCTGGCACCATCTTCGTCGCAGTACTGCTGACGATGGTTTGACCGGGCCAATGAATCAATCGCTCAAGTAGGAATAATTGCCATGAATACAGCCGTGAATGCGAACGTCGTACATGAATCGGAAGCCCAGCGCCAACACGCACGGGTCAAGATTCCAGCCAAGCTGCGCCTGCTCACCGGCGAGCAGAATGCTCCTCTGGTACGGATCGAAGACCTGTCGGCCGGTGGTCTGAGCTTCATTGCCCCAAGCCAGATCAAACTGACCGAAGGCGAAGTGATCAAGGGCCGCCTGCAGTTCCTCATCGACAACCTTGGCCTGGCCATGGACGTCGAAATGCAAGTGCGCTCCATCAGCAGTGCAAGCGGTCGTGTCGGCTGCCAGTTCCAGAACCTTGAAGCACAAGACATCGCGACCCTGCGCCACATCATCACATCCCACCTGAGCGGCGACATCGTCAGCCTGGGTGAAGTGCTGGCCACCTTGCAGCGCGACAACTTCACCAAGGCCCGCAAGAACAAGAAAGAATCCGGTGGCATGAGCGCCCTGGGTCGTCTGCGTGCAGTGACCTTCAGCCTGGGTATCTTCATCGTCGGTCTCGCGGCCTTCGGTTTCATTTTCAAGACCGTGTACGGCCTGTACTTCGTCAGCCACGCTTCGGCTGGTCTGGTATCGGTGCCGAGCATGGACGTGACCATGCCGCGCGAAGGTACTGTGCAAAGCCTGATCCCGGCCAATGGCGAAGCCGCCAAAGGCGCACCGCTGGCAACCTTCAACACCAGCATGCTGGAAATGCTCAAGGGCAGCCTGACTGGCGAAGACCTGCAACCCGCCAAGATCGAAGAGCTGTATGGCAAGCAAATGAGCGGCACCATGACCAGCCCGTGTGATTGTGTCGTGGTTCGTCAACTGGTGGCTGACGGTCAGTTCGCATCCAAAGGTCAGGTGATCTTCCAGTTGGTGCCACGCAACGCTCCGGCCACTGTTGAAGCCCGCTTCACCTATCGCCAGTTCAACGACGTCAAGCCTGGCACGCCTGTGAGCTTCCAGATCGCTGGCGAAGATCAACTGCGTACCGGCAAGATCGTCAGCAGCAGCAACCTGAGCAACACCGACCTGTCCACCGACATCCGTGTTCAGATCCAGCCTGACGAAAGCCTGAGCAGCAGCCTGGCTGGCCGCCCTGTCGAAGTTGTCAGCGACCGTGGCCCGTCCGTGAACTGGCTGATCGATAAAGCCATGGCTGCGGGTCTGTAATCATGAACAGCCCACTACGACGCCTGTCGACCCCCACGCTATTGAGCCTCGCCGTCGCGCTCGGCCTGAGCGGCTGTGCCGGCCTGCCCGATCAACGCCTCGCCAATGAAGCCCTTAAAAACGGCGACACTGCATTGGCGCAGCAGAACTATCGGCAACTGGCGGACCTGGGCTACAGCGATGCACAAGTCGGCCTGGCCGACATCCAGGTCGGTACCGGTGATCCTGCCCAGCTCAAAGAGGCAGAAGCCACCTATCGCGCAGCCGCCGCAACTTCACCTCGGGCGCAATCGCGTCTGGGGCGCCTGCTGGCCGTAAAACCCGATGCCACACTGGCCGAGCACCATGAAGCAGAAGCGCTGCTCACCAAGGCATTCGCCAATGGTGAGTCCGGCACCCTGCTGCCGCTGGCCATGCTTTACCTGCAATACCCGCAAAGCTTCCCGAACGTGGATGCCCAGCAGAAGATCAACCAGTGGCGCGCCAACGGCTACCCGGAAGCTGGTCTGGCTCAGGTGCTGCTCTATCGCACCCAAGGCACTTATGACCAGCATCTGAATGAAGTCGAAAGCATCTGCAAACAGGCTCTGAACAGCACTGACATCTGCTACGTCGAACTGGCCACCGTTTATCAGAAACGCGGCCAGACCGAGCAGCAGGCAGCGCTGATCGAGCAACTCAAGAGCGCCCATGCTTCGGGTCGTGTCAGTGCCCAGCGAGTGGACGGCGTAGCCCGTGTGCTGGGCGACAGCCAGATCGGCACTCCGGACGAGAAGACTGCCCAGCAACTGCTGGAAGATATCGCGCCGGGCTACCCGATCTCGTGGGTCACCCTGGCCAAACTGCTTTACGACTTCCCTGAACTGGGTGACGTGAACAAGATGATGGAGTACCTGGACAACGGTCGCGCAGCGGATCAACCCCGCGCCGAACTGCTGCTGGGCAGGCTCTATTACGAAGGCAAATGGGTGCCGGCCGACGCGAAGAAAGCCGAAGAACACCTGCAGAAAGCCGCTGCCACTGAAATCTCCGCCCATTACTACCTGGGTCAGATCTACCGCCGCGGCTATCTGGGCGAGGTCTATCCACAGAAGGCACTGGACGAATTGTTGACCGCCGCCCGTGGCGGCCAGAACAGCGCCGACTTTGCCATCGCGCAACTGTTCTCCCAAGGCAAGGGCACCAAGCCCGATCCGGTCAACGCCTGGGTCTTCGGCCAGCTGGCACTGGCTCAAGGCACACCGCAAGCCACCGAGCTTGCGCAAGTACTCGACTCTCAACTACCGCCTGAAAAACGCGCCGCCGCCCAAGGGTTGCTGCAACGCGAACAAAAGGTCCGGGGTGTAACCGCCAGACAGAACGTGCTGGTGCAGACCCTGACAGAAGAAAAAGACGGTGAGGAAGCGCTATGAAGTTGAATCCTTTGATGGCCGCCGGCATGGGCCTTGGTTTTACTCTGCTGTGGGCCTGCCCGACGTTGGCAGCGCTGACTGAAGAACAGAATTTCGGTATCGAAGTAAAAATCAGCGCGCAGTCCGAAGACGACCGCGACCTGGGCACTCGCTCGGGCGGTGACGTCAAAGGTCTGGGTCTTGATCTGCGCCCTTGGGTCTACGGCCAGAGCGGCAACTGGAGCGCCTACGCCATGGGCCAGGTGGTCACCGCCACCGATACCATCCAGACCGACCCGCTGGAACAGACCACGACTTCCAACAATGGCGAAACCGGCACCCAGCGTTCACGCGGCAACTCCAGCGAGCGCGAAGTCGACAAGAGCTATGCGGCACTGCGCGAGTTCTGGATCGGCTACAGCGGCTTCACGCCCTACCCCGGTGAAATCCTCAAGGTAGGTCGCCAGCGTCTGCGCAACGATGACGGTCAGTGGCACGACACCAACATCGAAGCCATCAACTGGACCTTCGACACTACCTTGCTGCGTGCCGAATTGGGCGCTGCACAACGCTTCAGCGAATACCGTACCGACCTGACCGAACTGGCTCCGGACGATGAAGACCGCCAGCACCTGTTCGGCTCGGCCAGCTACCAATGGACACCTGGCCACTGGGCCGGTGTTCGCGCCCACTACAGCCATGACGACGGCAAGCTCAAGAACCAGAACGAAGTCCTGGACGATCTGGACAAGACTTCCAATGGCGACCTGACCTGGCTGGGCCTGACTGCCGACAGCGACGCTTACAACCACCGCAACACCAACCCGATCAACTACTGGGGCAGCCTGACCTGGCTGACCGGTAACCGCGACGAAATCGGCGCGAACTACAACCCTGCCACCGATCAGTACCTGGCCGGTCAGAAGAACAGCCGTGACCTCAATGGCTGGGCCACCGACCTGGGCGTGCGGTTCCGTCTCGATCCGCAATGGCAAGTCGGTGCAGCCTACTCGCGCGCCAGCAAGGACTACGTACAGAACGGTCTGGAAAGTAACCGCTCCAACTGGACCGGCACTCGCTCACGCATCCATCGCTTCGGTGAAGCCTTCCAGGGCGAAATGGCCAACGTGGAAACCGGCTCTCTGTTCGCTTCGTGGCGCATGAACGACGAGTACGACGCCTCGCTGATCTACCACAAGTTCCGTCGTGTGGACGGCAACTCGGGCATCGGCGGCGCGGGCATCAACCCTAACCGGGAAATCACTGATGCCAACGGCGTACCGACCAACACCTTCAGTTCCCTGCCGCTGGAAGACGGCCGCAAGGACCTGGGTCAGGAAATGGATCTGGTCGTCACCAAGTATTTCAAACAGGGCCTGCTGCCAGCCGCAGTGAGCCAGTCGATCGACGAACCTTCGGCACTGGTGCGCTTGCGTGCCGGTGTCTTCAAGCCCGGCGACGCTTACCACAACGGCGTGGATGAATACATGCACCGCGCCATTGTCGACGTCATCTGGCGCTTCTGATGCGAACCGCCAAAGGAGTGCGATGAGATGAACAGTCAAGCAAGCAATGTGCGTAACCGCACCTGGCCTCACGCCCTGCTCGAAAGTGCAGTGCTGAGCAGCGCGCTGCTGATGGCCAGCACCGCAGCGCTGGCCAACACTGCGCCGGTCGCACCTGTCCCGGCAAACGTCAAGGAACTGCAACAGGCCAAGAACTACACCATCAGCAGCGCGCCCATCGAGCCGCTGGCGATGGACAAGCCTGTGTTGCCAGACATCAGTGGCTACACCGCTGAAGCGGCCCTGAAAAAGATCGACCGCAGCAAGCCAGGCAAAGTAACCGTGGCGCGCATGATGGAAGAAACGGGCCTCAAGGAGTTCATCGGCGGCGATAACAAGATGGCCGAATGGGTTGCCCGCCAGCGCGGCATCCCGCAAGCCATCATGATTTCCGACGGCTATGTGACCCTGCAGGACCTGGCCAAGAAAGTGCCCAAACAGTTTCTGAACGAAGTATCGCCAGGCGTGTACATCGCTCGCCTGCCGATCCTCGTCAAGGAAACCGGCATCTTCGAGATCGACAAGAGAACCAAGGAACTGCGCCTGTCTCAGGAAAAGGGTTCGTTCCTGGTCAGCGAAGGCAAGTTGCTGATCACTCACACCAAGGTCGACGCCTGGAGTGAAGAGCGTAACGGCCTTGCGCTGTATCGCAAGCCTGACGAATTCCGGCCGTTCATACTGACCTGGGGTGGCTCCGAAACCTGGATCGCCAACACCAGGATGTCGAGCATGGGTTACGACCAGAGCAAGTCCTACGGCATCAGTATTTCCCAGTACACGCCCAACACCGCGAAGATCCTCAAGCGTCCCGAGCCGACCGGCTGGATCGTCGATTCGGAATTCGCGGACATGTGGTACGGCTTCTACTGCTACGAAACCCGCGACTTTGTCGTCAAGGGCAACACCTACAAAGACAACATCGTCTACGGCATTGACCCGCATGACCGCTCGCACAATCTGATCATTGCCGAGAACGACGTATACGGGACCAAGAAAAAGCACGGGATCATCATTTCCCGGGAAGTGGACAACAGCTTCATCTTCCGCAACAAGAGCCACAACAACAAACTGTCGGGCGTGGTACTGGACCGTAATAGCGTCAACAACATCGTTGCCTATAACGAGATCTACCAGAACCACACCGACGGCATCACCTTGTACGAAAGCGGCAACAACCTGCTGTGGGGCAACCGTGTCATTGCCAACCGCCGCCACGGTATCCGCGTTCGTAACAGCGTGAACATCAAGCTCTATGAAAACGTCGCCATGGGCAACGGCCTGATGGGCGTCTACGGGCACATCAAGGACCTGACCAATACCGACCGCGATATCGCCCTGGACCCCTTCGACGCCGAGGTGTCGCTGATCCTGGTGGGCGGCGAGCTGGTCAGTAACGGCTCCGGCCCGCTGTCCATCGACTCGCCACTGAGCGTGGAGCTTTATCGCGTATCGATGCTCGCACCGACCAAACCGGTAGGCATCAGCCTCAACGGAATCCTGGGTGAGCGTCAGGACGAAATCCTCGACCTGCTGGTACGCCAGAAGAAAGCCGTATTGATCGACCCCGTCGAAAGCCAGACCGAACTGCGGGAATGAGGAAAGGTATTTTTATGCACGCACAACTGATCAAACTACTGAGCCTCTCCAGCCTGACCGCAGCCCTCATGGCCGCCGCTGGCGCGGCTCGCGCAGATGACTCGCAAGCGCCGACCTTCACCGCCGAACCTTGCTGCAACCTGTGCCCTGCTGCCCATGACGCGAAGAACTACACCACGCGCTATCAGCAGAACTTCACCACCCTGGTTCAGGCCGAGGGCGACTGGCTGTTCCGTACCCAGGAAGACTTGCGCACCGAGTTCGACACAACGCCCGCCGGCTATCGCCGCCTGCAGGAACTGCACGATGCCTTCAAGAGCAAGGGTGTGGAGTTGGTGATGGTCTATCAGCCGACCCGCGGCCTGGTGGATCGCAACAAACTGTTCCCTGCCGAACGTGAAAAGTACGACTACGACAAGGCCCTGAAAAACTATCAGGCCATGCTCGGTCGCTTCAGCAAGATGGGCTACTGGGTGCCGGATCTGTCGCCGTTGACCAACGAGCAACAGGCCCATGATTTCTACTTCCGTGGCGACCAGCACTGGACACCGTACGGCGCACAACGCACCGCGAAAATCGTTGCCGAAACCGTGAAAAAAGTACCGGGCTACGCCGACATTCCCAAGCGTGAATTCGAGAGCCACAAGTCCGGACGCATGGGCAAGACCGGAACCCTGCACAACATGGCAGGTCAATTGTGCGGCACCAGCTACGCGATTCAGTACATGGATCAGTTCACCACCGAGCCCAAGGGTGAAGCAGGTGACGGCGATCTGTTCGGCGATTCCGGAAACCCGGAAATCACTCTGGTCGGTACCAGTCACAGCGGCAAGAACTACAACTTCGGTGGCTTCCTGCAGGAATACATCGGTGCCGATGTGCTGAACGTGGCATTCCCTGGTGGCGGTCTGGAAGGCGCGATGCTGCAGTACCTGGGCAGCGAAGACTTCCAGCAGCGTCCACCGAAGATCCTGATCTGGGAATTCTCGCCACTGTATCGCCTGGACCAGGAAACCATCTACCGCCAGATGATGGCGCTGCTGGATAACGGTTGCGAAGGCAAGCCTGCGGTCATGAGCGCCAGCACCACTCTCAAGCCGGGCAACAACGAAGTGTTGGTCAACGGCAAGAATGGCATCAAGGACATCCGCAACAGCCAGAACCAGATCGATATCCGGTTCGATGACACCTCGGTGAAAACCCTTCAGGCCAGGCTCTGGTACATGAACGGTCGTCACGAGGACCTGAAAATCGAGAAGCCGGACACCGCCGATACCGACGGACGTTTCGCCTTTGAACTGCGCGAAGACGAAGACTGGGCAAACCAACAATTGCTCGCTCTTGAAATACAGGGCCCGGAAGCAGGGACAGCACCACTGAAAGTCGAAGCAAAAGTATGCAAGCGCAATGTGTTCCCAAGCACGGCGCAACACACCGCTCAAGCCGGACTATGAGGTGACTTATGCAGACTCCGAAACTGATACGCCCTACCCTGCTCTCGATGGCAATCCTGTCATCGATGGCATGGGCATCGGGTGCATCTGCCACAACGACGCTGGTTCCCCCGCAGGGGTATTCAGCCCCTATCGAAAAAATGAAAACCGGCAGCCACGACTTCACGTGTGATGCCGTGCCAAAACCGTACACCGACAAACTGGTGTTCCGCAGCAAGTACGAAGGCTCCGACAAGGCACGTGCAACGCTCAATGAAGAGTCCGAAGAAGCCTTTCGCGATGCCACCAAAGACATCACGACTCTTGAGCGCGGTATCAGCAAGGTCGTGATGCAGTACATGCGCGACGGTCGCCCGGAACAACTCGACTGTGCGTTGAACATGCTCACTACCTGGGCTCAGGCCGATGCGCTGGAGTCCCGTGAGTTCAACCACACCGGCAAGTCCATGCGCAAATGGGCACTGGGCAGCATGGCATCGTCCTACCTGCGCCTGAAGTTCTCCGAGTCGCAACCGCTGGCCAACCGTCAGCAGCAGACTCAGGTCATCGAAGCCTGGTTCAGCAAGCTGGCAGACCAGGTGATCAGTGACTGGAGCAACCTGCCTATGGAGAAGATCAACAACCACTCCTACTGGGCCGCATGGTCAGTGATGGCAACTGCTGTCGCCACCAACCGCCGTGACCTGTTCGACTGGGCGGTCAAGGAATACAAGGTCGCCGCCAATCAGGTCGACAGGGACGGCTTCCTGCCGAACGAAATGAAACGTCGTCAGCGCGCCCTGGCGTATCACAACTACGCCCTGCCGCCACTGGCCATGATCGCCAGCTTCGCCCAGGCCAACGGTCTCGACCTGCGCAATGAAAACAATGGCGCACTCAAACGTCTGGGTGACCGGGTACTCGCCGGAGTGAAAAACCCGAACGACTTCGCCTCGCGCGGTGGCGAGAAGCAGGACATGAGCGAGCTGAAGAAAGATCCGAAATTCGCCTGGCTCGAACCGTTCTGCTCGCTCTACACCTGCAGCCCGGATGTGATCGAACACAAGCACGAGATGCAACCGTTCAAGACGTTCCGTCTGGGCGGCGATCTGACCAAAGTCTACGACCCGTCCCATGAAAAAGGTGACAAAGGCGGTTCGTGACGAACGTGTAGGAGCGAATTCATTCGCGAAGATACAGAACTCTTCGCAGATGAATCCGCTTCCACAGGACAGGTAGCGTGAGTGTTTTACCCCCCGAATTTCATGGGGGGTTTGGGGGGGCTTTGAGCCCTTGAATGTTGGACAAACGGAGAGATAAGGATGGTTTTCTCATCCAACGTGTTCCTGTTTCTGTTCTTGCCGATCTTCTTCGGCTTGTACTACATAAGCGGGCAACGCTATCGCAACCTGCTCTTGCTGATAGCCAGTTACATCTTCTACGCCTGGTGGCGTGTGGACTTCCTGGCGTTGTTCATCGCCGTCACAGTCTGGAACTACTGGATCGGTCTACAGATCGGGGCCAGCGGGGTCAGGACCAAACCGGCACAACGCTGGCTGTTGCTCGGCGTGGGCGTGGACCTGTGCATCCTTGGCTACTTCAAGTACGCCAACTTCGGTGTGGACAGCATCAACGCGGCCATGACCTCGATGGGCCTGGAGCCATTCATCCTGACCCACGTGCTGTTGCCGATCGGTATCTCGTTCTATGTCTTCGAGTCCATCAGCTACATCATCGACGTCTATCGCGGCGACACACCGGCCACGCGCAACCTGATCGACTTCGCTGCATTCGTCGCGATCTTCCCGCACTTGATCGCCGGCCCCGTGCTGCGTTTCCGTGACCTGGCCGACCAGTTCAACAACCGTACCCACACGCTGGACAAGTTCTCCGAAGGCTGCACGCGCTTCATGCAGGGCTTCATCAAGAAAGTGTTCATCGCAGACACCCTGGCCGTGGTCGCAGACCATTGCTTCGCCCTGGAAAACCCGACCACGGGTGATGCCTGGCTGGGTGCGCTGGCCTACACCGCGCAGTTGTACTTCGACTTCTCCGGTTACAGTGACATGGCCATCGGCCTGGGCCTGATGATGGGTTTCCGCTTCATGGAAAACTTCAAACAGCCTTACATCAGCCAGTCGATCACCGAGTTCTGGCGTCGCTGGCACATCAGCCTCTCCACCTGGCTGCGTGACTACCTGTACATCACGCTGGGCGGCAACCGTGGCGGCAAGTTCGCGACCTATCGCAACCTGTTCCTGACCATGCTGCTGGGCGGTCTGTGGCACGGTGCGAACATCACCTACGTCATCTGGGGTGCATGGCACGGTATGTGGCTGGCGATCGAAAAAGCGGTGGGCATCAACACCAAGCCTTACAGCTTCAACCCGATCCGCTGGGCGCTGACCTTCCTGCTGGTGGTTATCGGCTGGGTCATCTTCCGCGCTGAAAACCTGCACGTTGCAGGCCGCATGTACAGCGCCATGTTCAGCTTCGGCGACTGGAACCTGTCGGAACTCAACCGTGCAAGCCTGACCGGTCTGCAAGTGGCGACGCTGATCCTGGCCTACGCAACCCTGGCGTACTTCGGTCTGCGCGACTTCTACCAGGGCCGCTCGGAAAGCGACAAGCCCAAGGCCGACGGCCCGGCAACCGCAGAGCCCGGCACCATCAAGGCCGTACCTGGCGACGCACCCGGCAGCATCAACCTGCCTGGCTACACCGTCGGTACCAACGCCCAGGTGCAACCGGCCTACTGGACTGCCGACTGGTCTCGCTACGCCATGCGTGCGCTGATCCTGCTGCTGTTCATCGCTTCGATTCTCAAACTTTCGGCGCAGAGCTTCTCGCCGTTCCTTTATTTCCAGTTCTGAGGAGCCTGACATGACCCGTTCATTACGAATCCTCTACGTCACCCTGTTCATGACCCTGCTGGTGGTTCTGGGGGCCTGGTCGCTGCGCAGTTTCAGCAACTTCTCGACCTCGGCCGAAACCACAGTGCTCGACGGCAAATGGACCAAGGCGGCGGAAACTCATTACGACGATGAGTTCCCGATCAAACGCCTGGGTACAAACCTTTGGGCCGCCCTGGACTTCAAGCTGTTCAATGAAGGCCGTCCGGGTGTCGTGGTCGGCAAGGACCAGTGGCTCTACACCGACGAAGAGTTCGATGCCATTCCCAACGGCGAGAAGAACGAAGCGGACAACCTGGCATTGATTCAGGGCGTGCGCGACGAGCTGAAAAAGCAAGGCACGGAACTGGTGCTGGCAATTGTTCCAGCCAAGACCCGCCTGTATCCAGAGCACATTGGCGATAACAAGCCAGCCACGCTGCACACCGATCTGTACCAACAGTTCCATGCTCAGGTCGCGCAAGCCGGCATCTTCGCCCCTGACCTGCTGGCGCCGTTGCAGGCCGCCAAGCAGCAAGGCCAGGTGTTCCTGCGCACCGACACGCACTGGACCCCGATGGGTGCAGAAGTGGCGGCGCAGCAACTGGGTGTCGCGATTTCCGGGAAGACAACGTTGAACGGCGAACCCGAGCAATTCGTCACCCAGGCCAAGGAAGTCACGCCCTACAAAGGCGACCTGACCAACTTCCTGCCACTGGATCCGCTGTTCAGCAATTTGCTTCCAAAGCCGGATGATTTGCAACAACGCAGCACAAATCCGGTCGAAGGAACTGCCGCCGATGATGATGCCCTGTTTGCAGACACCGAAATTCCGGTCGGCCTGGTTGGCACCAGTTACAGCGCCAACCCCAACTGGAACTTCGTCGGCGCCCTGAAGCATGCACTGCGCAGCGACGTCGTCAACTACGCAGAAGACGGTCACGGGCCGATTCTGCCGATGCTCAAGTATCTGCAAACCGATGCGTTCAAGACCACACCACCACAAGTGGTCATCTGGGAATTCCCGGAGCGCTATCTGCCTGCTCACAACGACCTTGGCGAGTTCGATCCACAGTGGATCGCCGAGTTGAAGAAGTCACGTGATAGCCAAGAGAACCTGGCCCTTAACACCAAACAATCCGAGTCGCCCAACCAGGCGCAAAACTGAGAGGACTGAATTATGACCTTACAGCACACTCCAAATCGTTCGGCCAAGAAAAGCCTGTTCAAAACCTGCGCACTGGCCGCAACCCTCGGCCTGATGTCCCTGCAAGCCCTTGCCGGTGACTCTGCCCTCTACGGCCCGACCGCACCGAAAGGCTCGACCTTCGTGCGTGTCTACAACGCCAGCAACGCAGAAATCAGCGCCAGCGTTGGCAACACCAACCTCAACGAAGTCGCGCCACTGGGCAGCACTGCGTTCAGCTTCATGCCGCAAGGCGACTACACCGCCAAGCTCGGCAGCCAGACCGTACCGGTGAAACTGGCCAGCGACCGTTATTACACCCTGGTCAACAACGCCAGCGGCAAGCCGCAACTGGTTGAAGAAGCACCGTTCAAGAACAAGCAGAAGTCCCTGGTTCGCGTCCAGAACCTCAGCGACAAATCGCTGACCCTGAAAACCGCCGACGGCAAGACCGAAGTGGTCAAGACCGTAGGAGCCAAAGGCACCGGCGAGCGTGAAATCAACCCGGTGAAAGTCAGCCTGGCGCTGTACGACGGCGACAAGAAAGTCACTGACGTGAAGCCTGTTGCCCTGGAACGTGGTGAAGCCGCCGTGCTGTACATCACCGGCAGCGGCAGCAACCTGTCGCCAGTCTGGGTCAAGCCACCGGTAGCGACTCGCTAAAAATCAAGTTGGCGGGTTCATGGCCTCTGTCAGCCACGGACCCGCTAGCGCAGTACAAGAAAAAGACAGAAACGACAGAAAACCACGAACAGCCCTTATTGAATGCTATTGGAGAAACAAAATGATTCCAGTGATCTTGTCAGGCGGTAGCGGTTCACGACTCTGGCCGCTTTCGCGTAAACAATTCCCTAAACAATTCCTGGCACTGACAGGCGAACACACCCTGTTCCAGCAAACCCTGGAGCGTCTGGTGTTCGAGGGTATGCAAGAGCCCATCGTGGTCTGCAACAAGGAGCATCGTTTCATCGTAAACGAGCAGTTGGCAGCACTGGACCTCAACACCCAGGCCATCTTGATGGAGCCGTTCGGGCGTAACACCGCACCCGCCGTTGCCCTGACTGCGATGATGCTGGTCAATGAAGGCAACGACGAGCTGATGCTGGTCCTGCCGGCCGATCACGTGATCGAAGATCAGAAAGCCCTGCAACGCGCACTGGCCCTGGCCACCGTCGCAGCAGAGCGTGGCGAAATGGTCCTGTTCGGCGTACCGGCCAACAAACCGGAAACCGGCTACGGTTACATCAAATCCACCGCCGATGCGCTGCTGCCGGAAGGCGTGAGCCGCGTGTCGCACTTCGTTGAGAAGCCTGACGAAAAACGCGCTGCCGAGTTCGTCGAGGCAGGCGGTTACTACTGGAACAGCGGCATGTTCCTGTTCCGCGCCAGCCGCTTCCTGGAAGAGCTGAAAAAACACGATCCGGATATCTACGACACCTGCCTGCTGACCCTTGAGCGCAGCCAGCACGACGGCGGCGCCGTAGACATCGATGCCGCGACCTTCGCCTGCTGCCCGGACAACTCCATCGACTACGCCGTCATGGAAAAAACCCAGCGCGCCTGCGTCGTGCCACTGTCGGCAGGCTGGAGCGATGTCGGCTGCTGGTCGTCACTGTGGGAAGTGCAGGAAAAAGACAACCATGGCAACGTCACCAAAGGCGACGTCGTCATTCAGGACAGCCGCAACTGCATGATCCACGGCAACGGCAAACTGGTATCGGTGATCGGCCTGGACAACATCGTGGTCGTCGAAACCAAGGACGCCATGATGATCGCCCACAAGGACAAGGTCCAAGGCGTCAAGCAGATGGTCAACACCCTCAACGAACAGGGCCGCAGCGAAACCCAGAACCATCTGGAAGTCTATCGTCCGTGGGGCTCCTACGACTCGGTGGACATGGGCGGCCGCTTCCAGGTCAAGCGCATCTCGGTCAAACCGGGCGCCAGCCTCTCGCTGCAAATGCACCACCACCGCGCCGAACACTGGATCGTGGTATCCGGCACGGCTCAGGTAACCTGCGACGAGAACGTGTTCCTGCTGACTGAAAACCAGTCCACCTACATCCCGATCGCGTCGGTCCATCGCCTGAAAAACCCGGGCAAGATCCCGTTGGAAATCATCGAAGTCCAATCCGGCAGCTATCTGGGTGAAGACGATATCGAACGCTACGAAGATGTGTATGGCCGTTCCGGTGCGCTGGAAGCGGGCGTGAAAACGCAGACGATTGCACGATAAAAGATAGCGGCAAGCTTCAAGCTGGAAGCTTCAAGTAACTTGAGGCTTGTAGCTTGCAACTTGTCGCTGACAGAGCAACAGGCCCTCGGCAACACCCTGCGTATCCCCATCCGCAGGGTGTTACTGGGGGTTTTTTATTGGTTCAATCCGATGCCAGTCATGCCACTCTCTGACGTTTAGCCTCTTGACGCATCTCACTTCGCACTCGCTTGGCCATCAGCCTTGCCGGCAGTCTTGAAGACATGACAAGTCCAGCATAAGTGTCGGCATTCATTCGTAATAACGAAGCCCGGATTTTGGGATCACCAAATGCTTCTGTTCGACGCGCCCTTATGTCCGCATTATCATCGAGAGCCAGCATGGCATCTCGATAATCGGACGGAGCAAACTCATGTGCCTCCGGTCCATTCAGCACGATGTACTTCAGGGTCTTTCTGATTTCTTTTGACCACTGTTTAACCACTACCGGGCTGACTTTGTCTGGAAGAATAAACTCCTCATTGTAAAAAGCATCCAAGGCACCACTAACAGCGTGAGACGCTTCATGAATCAATGTATGGGCAACGTTCAGCACGTTATGTGATTCAAGATGTGTTCTGGATATTCGCATCCTGAGAAACTTACTGAACACTTTATTAGTCATAAGCGTTGTGGCCAATATGTCAGTATCGGTGTCGAAAAGCTCAAGGGATTTGGCTATTTTCGGTTTAAGAATGGATGACAAGAATTTTTTCTGTTCGATTAGCTCTTTTCGTACTCCAGCAACAGTAAGCTTCTTTAATTCCGGAGGCAGATCCCGCCCGTAGGTTGCAGCAAAGGCTTTTGAAACACCATGCTCAGGGCGACTTTTGCCCAGCTCAGCGATGGTGCGTCGCAATAGCTTGGCAGACACATCAAGAGCATCTTTCAGCTTGGCTTGCTGCAGGGGGGTAAAATTGGAAAACCCCTTCGCAACAATGACATCGCGGGGATCAGCGCCTTCACTATCGGTATACCGCAGAGGTGAATTGCGAACGAAGCGGAACAGATTCAACCCATCCACCACTCCCGCCGGATCCGGATTGATCCAACGCTGCAACCACGGCGCGTAATACCGCAGGCCGTAGTAATACAACCCGGTTGCGTCTCGCTCCTTGCCTGAATAACGCACCGTCTTGTAGTTGGCTTCAATAGAATCGCGGTCAGCCCACCATGAAGTCCCACCAAATGGGTAATAACTTTCCTGGCTGATGATCTGAGCATCCTTGTCCAGCTCCAGGGTGCTTGACCCCAGATGATCGGTCAGGCTGTAGCGGTATTGATCATTGGTCAGTTCGGCAGGTTTTCCGGCCTGCCAGTGCAGAACACGCACGCCGTTGCGCCCGGCCTGTGCCGTGATGACCTGCAAGGTTTCGCCGGTGGCGGTATCGGTGCGGATTTCCAGACCCGGCAGGTAGCGCACTTCTGCGATATGGGTGACGGCCTTGGCCTGGGTCGTGCGCACTTTGCGTAGGCGTTGGCCGCTGGCGTCGTAGATATAGCGCTCGCTGTCGTCGACGCCGGACTCGCGCACAACCGGCTTTACCTCCTGCAACTGGTTACGAAGGTCCCAGCTCAGGGTTTGCCCCGCTTGCAATGCCAGCAGGTTGCCGTTGTCATCAAAAGCTGCGGCGATGTCTTCTTCGCTGGGCGGTTGGTTATTGATCACTGGCAGGCTGCGATTGCTATGCAAAGCGGTCACCAGAGTCCGGGAATGATTTTGCGACCCGACATGAGTTAATTGCTGCAGGTTGCCGCCCGCATCGTAGCCATAGGTCTGCGTGTAATTGGCCAGTTGTGCGGGGTCCGCTGGGCTCTGAAAATCTGCAAAGACGGGGCCGTGATTGACCGTCGCCAGCTCTCGACCCGTGGCTTCTGTCAGTTGATACAGCGTGTCGTATTGATACGTTGAAACCGGCTCGATGCGCTGATTGGCGAAGTACCGGATCGGCTGAGCACGGTCTTCGATATGAATCACGTTGCCGACCGGGTCGTAGTTGTAAGTCAGCTCCTGCAAGACCTGCCCATTACTGCGCCTGGAACTGAGTTGCACCAGACGACCGTCTTCATCCTGGTACTGCGCCGTGCTGATCACCCCATTGCCAGCAACTTCAGATTCGGCCCGCTCCTGAGCGTCGTAGTGAATATCGCTGACGATAACCTGCGACGGCTTGCCCTGGAGTTGTAAGTGGCTCTCTTTCAACTGACCAGCAACAGAATGCGCCAACGCATGAGCATTCCCCTGCGCATCGGTTTGCCGAATGACCTCGCCAAGCGGGTTATATGACCAGCCCGTAGTCGCGCCGCTACCGGGCTCCAGCAAGGCGTCGCGCTCTGACAGTGATTCGGGCCAGTCGGGACCGGTGAAGTCCTTGAGAAAATGCTGCGTCCGCTCAATGACTGCACCATTCAAACCGAACTCGCTATTCAGCCACGTGCCCGCCGGATCGTCATGGCGAATCAATTGACCGCACAGATTCTGATCAGCCGAATCCGGCCCCCCATAGGAAAACCGCTGCACGCACAGAGAACCTTCAGACACGGCAATCGGCCGAAGCAACAAATCGTGAACAATACGACTCACGGTTCCTCGCCCATCCCAACTTTCAACCGCCTGGCCTGCGTCCCCCGGCAGCACCAAGCGCCAGCCTGCATCGACGCTGTCACAGGCCAGCATCCGACCGCTCAAAGAGTAAGTCATCGCGAGATTGGCAGGCGCCTGGTCGGCCCATAACCTCGGGTCCCACTGAAGAGCGGCACGCCCCGCAGCATTGAAAGAGTTTCGATGGACACGAACCTGAGGCTCCTCGGCTGCATCCCTACGACAAAAAGCCACCGCGGCCAGAGGAAGGCCGCGAGGGTCCATCCTCTGTAGTTCTGGCGTATGCCGGTATAATGCGGCAGATCGACTATTCATGTTTTGTCCTTGGGGGCTCTAAGCTGCAGCTTTTATTTATAAGCCTCAAGTAGCTTGTAGCCAGAAAGTGCGTCAGCCCCCCTGGCAACACCCTGCGTATCCCCATCCGCAGGGTGTTGTTGGTTTTTTTTGACTCACCGCCACAACACCTCTTTATGCGGAGGATGGTCACTGCTTCTACTCCGGACCTGAACGAAGCGGTCTTTGGATAAGCCGTGAAACTTCGCACTTTCTTCAGGCGTTATTTGCGCCATGGTATAAACACCCCAGAAATCCGCGACAGTGGTCAACCATGCTCTGAATGATGGAGCGCCAGGCCCCTTGGGTTTGTACTCTTCTCGTAAGCGAATATTTTTAGCAATGGCATTCTTAATTGTATTTTTCAAAGCGTTGGTCGCGGTATCGGGCTTCATAGATACAGACACCGCGTCTTTGTCGTAATAAAAATCATCACTGGTCTGCAACTCAAGATGCGATATCTCATGTATGAGAGATCCGATTTTTGACACGGGATCTTGCACCCGAAAGTTTCCTGTAAAAAATATACGTTTGTGTGGATCATCCTTGCCCACATGCGCTAAGCGCCGCTCATTCTCGACGTCTTTCACAAAAACAAACTGCTCACGCAAGTCCCCACCTTTCTGATAGCGAGACATAGCTTTGATGAGTTTTTCGTAACTGGCAATCACATGCCCTATATAGCCTTTTGAAGCACTCAAGTCCTCAGGAGGTCGCATACCAATGAATTCGAAAAGGGAGGACGGATCATTTTTCTTCAAGCGATTCATTTCACGAGTCATCAGGAACACGCTTTTCTCGATAGCAAGATCAATATCCGCTACCAACCCCTTCTCGCCCGCTTTTTTCATCTCCTTCAAACCCCGGTATATAATCTTTCGACGTTGTTCTGTTCCTTTCTCAAATTCATCGTTAATACCTTTATACCCCCTGCCGTCACTATCAAAACCACTGCATGGGTTATTCCTGACAAAACAGAACAGATTCAAACCATCCACAGTTCCCGCCGGGTCCGGATTGATCCAACGCTGCAACCACGGCGCGTAATACCGCAGGCCGTAGTAATACAACCCGGTTGCGTCTCGCTCCTTGCCTGAATAACGCACCGTCTTGTAGTTGGCTTCAATAGCATTGCGGCCAGCCCACCATGAAGTCCCACCAAATGGGTAATAGCTTTCCTGACTGATGATCTGTTCTTGAGCATCCAGTTCAAGGGCGCTTGAACCCAGATGATCGGCCAGGCTGTAGCGATATTGATCGTTGGTTAATTCAGCCGGTTTTCCGGCCTGCCAGTGCAGTACCCGGACATTGTTGCGGCCGGCCTGAGCCGTGATCACCTGCAAGGTTTCGCCGGTCGCAGTATCGGTGCGGATTTCCAGACCCGGCAGGTAGCGCACTTCTGCGATATGGGCGACGGCCTTGGCCTGGGTCGTGCGCACTTTGCGTAGGCGTTGGCCACTGGCGTCGTAGATATAGCGCTCGCTGTCGTCGACGCCGGACTCGCGCGCAACCGGCCTTACCTCCTGCAACTGGTTACGAAGGTCCCAGATCAGGGTTTGCCCAGCCTGAAGTTGCAGCAAGTTGCCATTGGCATCGAAGGCGGCAGCAATGGTGTCTTCGTCGGGTGGCTGGTTGTTGATCACCGGTAGACTTCGGTTGCTGAGCCTGGCTGTAACCAGCGTTCTGGAATGACTTTGCGACCCGACATGAGTCAACTGCTTCAGATTGCCACCCGCATCGTAATCGTAGGTCTGCGTGTAATTGGCCAGTTGTGCGGGGTCCGCTGGGCTCTGAAAATCTGCAAAGACGGGGCCGTGATTGACCGTCGCCAGCTCTCGACCCGTGGCTTCTGTCAGTTGATACAGCGTGTCGTATTGATACGTTGAAACCGGCTC